>NZ_MUFM01000011.1:0-112762 GCF_001996125.1 Salinivibrio sp. PR932
ATAAAAGTTGTCGTTTGGTCACTCAGTTCATCGAATAAATCTTTTTGTCTATTCTCAACGAGTGCCCACACAGATTGCATAGGTCAAATTGTTAAAGAGCGTTGACTTGCGAAGCGTTGCTTCGCTCGGTCAGGGCTGCGTATATTACTCGCCTTGCCGATGAAGTCAAGAAGAAATTTTATCTTTTTGTTGATGCCAACCGGCGAAAACAAAACCTCTTTTTGACTCCCCTAACGCGTTGTCTGCGTTAAGTAGGGCGGCATTCTATAGAAATTGTGACCCCCGTCAACACTAAATCACATCTTTTTTATCGAATGTGCTCTTTTTGGGCACTTTGCGCGAATAACCAACGAAAACAGCTAAAATGACGCTTTTAATACCTATATTAAGCTTGGTTGAAGGCATAAAAGCGGATGGGTTGCGCTAAAGGATTGACGAAGCACCTGATAGATAAAGAAAAAGCCAGGCACAAGGCCTGGCTTTTCTAGCTTATCTGCAAGAGTAAAGAATTACTCTGCAGCTTCCTCAGCTTTTTGCTCTGGGCGATCAACGAGCTCGATGTAAGCCATAGGGGCTTTATCACCTGAGCGAACACCGCATTTAAGAATGCGAGTGTAACCGCCAGCACGTGAAGCAAAACGTGGGCCGAGTTCATTGAAAAGCTTCGCTACAACTTCGTCGTTACGAGTACGAGCGAATGCAAGACGACGGTTAGCAACACTGTCGTTCTTAGCTAGGGTAATCAACGGTTCAATGACGCGACGCAGCTCTTTTGCCTTAGGCAGAGTTGTTTTGATAACTTCGTGAGTTACCAGCGAGCTAGCCATGTTGCTGAACATCGCTTTACGATGGCTGCTGTTGCGATTGAGTTGACGACCACTCTTACGATGGCGCATGACCTAATCCTTCTAACTAAATAATCAGTATCTGATTAATCTTCAGCGATTGATGCTGGCGGCCAGTTTTCTAGGCGCATGCCTAGAGACAGACCACGTGAAGCCAGCACGTCTTTAATTTCAGTCAAAGACTTCTTACCAAGGTTTGGCGTTTTCAGAAGCTCAACCTCAGTACGCTGTACCAGATCACCGATATAGTGAATCGCTTCTGCTTTCAAACAGTTGGCAGAGCGAACAGTTAGTTCAAGATCGTCTACAGGACGCAGTAGGATCGGATCGAACTCTGGCTTCTCTTCTTTCTCCTCAGGGACGCGCACGTCTCGCAGGTCAACAAACGCATCTAGCTGTTCAGCTAGGATGGTTGCTGCACGGCGAATCGCTTCCTCAGGATCCAGTGTACCGTTAGTTTCCATATCGATAACAAGCTTGTCGAGGTCAGTACGCTGTTCAACACGTGCTGCTTCAACGTTGTAAGCAATACGGTCTACTGGGCTGAACGTTGCATCAACAAGCAAGCGGCCGATTGGACGCTCGTCGTCTTCGCTGTGAATGCGCGCAGACGCTGGTACATAGCCACGACCACGTTCTACCTTGATACGCATGCTAATTTCAGCGTTTGCATCAGTCAGGTGGCAGATAACGTGTTCTGGGTTCGCAATCTCAACACCACCATCATGGGTGATGTCGCCTGCAACAACAGGGCCTGCACCAGACTTGGTCAGAGTAAGGATAACTTCATCTTTACCCTCAACCTTAACGGCTAGGCCTTTAAGGTTAAGTAGGATTTCCAGGATATCTTCCTGAACCCCTTCTTTGGTGCTGTACTCGTGCAGTACGCCGTCAATTTCAACTTCCGTCACCGCACAGCCTGGCATTGATGAAAGTAGGATACGACGTAGCGCATTCCCCAGAGTATGGCCAAAGCCACGCTCTAGAGGTTCAAGAGTTACTTTTGCGTGCGTAGAGCTGACTTGTTCGATATCAACCAGACGCGGCTTAAGAAATTCTGTTACAGAACCCTGCATTATGTCCTCTCTTTAGTTTAGCCTTACTTAGAGTAAAGCTCGACGATCAGGTGTTCGTTGATGTCAGCAGACAAATCAGAACGCTCTGGTAGGCGCTTGAATGTGCCTTCCATCTTCTTGCTGTCTACTTCGATCCAAGTTGGCAGCTCGCGCTGTGCAGCGATTTCTAGTGCTGCTTTGATGCGCGCTTGGTTCTTAGCTTTCTCGCGAATGCTAACAACGTCGTTTGCCGAAACCTTGAAAGAAGGTACGTTAACAACTTTGCCGTTAACTAGGATCGCTTTGTGGCTTACCAGCTGGCGAGCTTCGGCGCGAGTTGCACCAAATCCCATGCGGTAAACTACGTTGTCTAGGCGACCTTCAAGAAGCTGAAGCAGGTTTTCACCTGTGTTACCTTTAATACGGGCAGCATCTTTGTAGTAGTTACGGAACTGCTTTTCCATTACGCCGTAGATACGACGTACTTTTTGCTTCTCGCGAAGCTGAACGCCATAGTCAGACAGACGGCCGCGACGCTGACCGTGAACGCCTGGGACGTTATCAATTTTACACTTGGTATCAATCGCGCGTACGCCTGACTTAAGGAACAAGTCAGTACCTTCGCGACGGCTAAGCTTCAGCTTAGGACCCAAATATCTTGCCATGATCTTTCTCCAATATTCTAAGAAACAGCACTAAGCGTGATTAAACGCGGCGTTTCTTAGGTGGACGACAACCGTTGTGCGGGATCGGAGTCGCATCAACAATGTTAGTGATGCGGAAGCCCGCCGCGTTCAGGGCACGAATAGTAGATTCGCGGCCTGGACCTGGACCTTTAACCATCACTTCGAGGTTTTTCAGGCCGTATTCTTTCGCCATCTCACCACAACGCTCTGCAGCAACCTGTGCAGCATATGGAGTCGACTTACGAGAACCACGGAAACCTGAACCACCGGCAGTAGCCCATGCTAGAGCGTTGCCTTGACGGTCAGTGATCGTAACGATTGTGTTGTTGAAAGACGCATGAATGTGCGCAACGCCATCAGCAACTTGCTTGCGTACGCGTTTACGTGCGCGAGTTGGTTGTTTAGCCATAGTACTTACCTACCCCGATTATTTCTTGATCGGTTTGCGCGGACCCTTACGGGTACGTGCGTTGGTCTTCGTACGCTGACCACGAAGTGGCAAGCTGCGACGATGACGCAAACCGCGGTAACAGCCAAGGTCCATAAGACGCTTGATGTTCATGGAAATTTCACGACGTAGATCGCCTTCTACAGTGTACTTGGCTACACCGTCACGCAACTGGTCGATCTGCTCTTCTGATAGTTCACTGATCTTAGTGCTTTCAGCAATACCTGCTTCGGCTAGGATAGCCTGAGAGGTAGTTTTGCCGACACCGTAAATCGCAGTCAGTGCGATTACAGCGTGCTTTTGATCAGGAATGTTAATGCCTGCTATACGGGCCACTATTCACTCCTAGTACTTTTCAAGTAGAACCGCTGCAGAGCCCGTTGAGGATACGCAGCGGCATAACCACTTCTTTTGCACATACAAAAGGTGGGCTGGCTAATGTAGCCAGCCTGACCTCATTTTGCAAGAAAAATATTCTGCTATTAGCCTTGGCGCTGCTTGTGCTTAGGCTCACTGCAGATCACGCGAACGACACCGTTACGCTTGATCACTTTACAGTTACGGCAGATTTTCTTAACGGAAGCACGAACTTTCATTGCTAAACTCCGTAAATAGACAACCTATTAGCGGCCGTAGCCTTTAAGGTTGGCTTTTTTCAACACGGACTCATATTGTTGAGACATCAAATGAGTCTGAACTTGAGCCATAAAGTCCATGATTACGACTACTACGATAAGTAGTGATGTACCACCAAAGTAGAAGTGGACATCCCACGCAATCATCATGAACTCGGGGATCAGACAGATAAAGGTAATGTACATGGCGCCCGCGAGGGTCAAACGTGTCATCACTTTATCAATGTATTTAGCAGTCTGCTCACCCGGGCGAATACCAGGTACGAACGCTCCTGACTTCTTCAAGTTATCTGCCGTTTCACGAGGGTTAAACACCAACGCTGTATAGAAAAAGCAGAAGAAGATAATCGCCGCCGCATAAAGTATTACGTAAGCCGGTTGGCCAGGACTTAGTGCCAAAGACACGTCGGTCAGCCAGCTTGTCTGATCACCCTTACCAAACCAGTTAGCAAGTGTGCCAGGGAACAAAATAATACTTGATGCAAAGATCGCTGGGATAACCCCTGCCATGTTAATTTTCAGTGGCAAGTGCGTGCTTTGCGCTGCAAAGACACGACGACCTTGTTGGCGCTTCGCATAGTTAACGACGATACGACGTTGACCACGCTCCATGAAGACCACAAAGTAGATTACCGCCAACGCGATAACAGCAATACCTAGCAAGAGAAGCGGAGACATGTCGCCTTGACGCGCTTGCTCTATTGTCTGTCCAATTGCCGGTGGCAGACCTGCGACAATCCCGGTGAAAATAATCAGCGAGATACCATTACCAATACCGCGTTCGGTAATTTGTTCACCCAACCACATCAAGAACATGGTGCCTGTGACCAAACTGACTACCGCAGTAAAGTAAAAAGCAGGACCTGGATTAATCACCAGACCTGGCATCATACTTGGTAACCCGGTCGCAATTCCAATTGCTTGGAAGGTTGCCAACACAAGCGTGCCGTAGCGGGTGTACTGGCTTATCTTACGACGGCCAGATTCGCCCTCTTTCTTCAACTCCGCTAACGCGGGGTGAACCACTGACAGTAACTGGACAATGATCGATGCCGAGATGTACGGCATGATCCCCAGTGCCAGTATCGAAGCACGCTCAAGGGCACCACCAGAGAACATGTTTACCAAGTCAATGATGGTCCCTTGTTGCTGTTCGAACAGATCGGCAAGTACAGCAGCGTCAATACCAGGAATTGGCACAAAAGAGCCGGCACGGAATACCAATAATGCCATAGCTACAAAAAGTAGACGGCTTTTCAGCTCCGCGATCCCGCCTTTTGCACTACTGAAGTTTTGTCCTGGTTGTTTTGCCATCTGTACCTCGTCCTCGAGCTAATTATTCCTCGATTTTACCGCCTGCAGCTTCGATTGCCGCTTTAGCGCCTTTAGTGACACGAACACCTTTAACAGTCACAGCGCGAGCGATTTCACCAGACAGTACGATTTTCGCCGTACGGGTGTCTTGTGCAACAACGTTCGCTGCTTTTAGTGACTCTAGGCTTACCACGTCACCTTCAACTTTTGCTAGTTCACTTAGGCGAACTTCAGCAGAAGTTAGGCTCTTGCGCGATGTAAAACCAAATTTTGGCAGACGCTGTTTCAAAGGCATTTGACCGCCTTCGAAACCTGGGCGTACAGAACCACCTGAACGTGATTTCTGACCTTTGTGACCACGGCCACCAGTTTTACCCAGACCTGAACCAATACCACGGCCTACACGCTTAGCAGAAGGCTTTGAGCCTGCAGCCGGAGATAGAGTATTCAAACGCATGTGATTACTCCTCCACTTTAACCATGTAGTTGACTTGATTGATCATACCGCGCACGCACGGAGTATCTTCAAGTTCAACAGTGTGGTTGATGCGACGTAGGCCCAAGCCACGCAGGGTCGCTTTGTGCTTCGGCAAACGGCCGATAGCGCTACGAGTCTGTGTTACTTTAATTGTCTTAGCCATGTCGTATTACCCCAGAATTTCGTTAACAGGCATGCCACGCTTAGCAGCTACCATCTCTGGAGACTTCATACCACCCAGACCATCGATCGTTGCACGAACGATGTTGATTGGGTTGGTAGAACCGTATGCTTTGGCCAGAACGTCTTGAACGCCCGCAACCTCAAGCACAGCACGCATCGCACCACCGGCGATGATACCCGTACCTTCTGATGCTGGCTGCATGTACACTTTAGAACCAGTGTGGCGGCCTTTAACAGCGTGGTGAAGAGTACCTTCATTCAGCGCAACAGTAATCATGTTACGGCGCGCTTTTTCCATTGATTTCTGAATCGCTGCTGGTACTTCACGGGCTTTACCGTAACCGAAACCAACGCGACCGTTACCATCACCAACCACAGTCAGGGCGGTGAAGGTAAAGATGCGACCACCTTTAACCGTTTTAGAAACACGGTTTACAGCGATCAGCTTTTCATGCAAATCACTTTGTTGTTTATCGTTAGCCATCTTCCACCTACCTTAGAATTTCAGACCAGCTTCACGGGCAGCATCTGCCAGTGCAGCCACACGGCCGTGGTATTGGAAACCGGAACGGTCAAAAGCAACAGCTTCGATGCCTTTTTCCTTCGCACGCTCAGCAATGATTTTACCTACTGCTGCTGCGGCGTCTTTGTTACCGGTGCTCTTAACTTGTTCACGGATCGCTTTTTCTACGGTAGAAGCGGCGGCGATGACTTCCGCGCCGTTACCAGCGATAACCTGTGCGTACACATGACGTGGAGTACGGTGTACCACCAGGCGAGTCGCACCCATTTCCGCGATCTTGCGTCGTGCTTTGGTCGCACGACGGATACGAGATGCTTTCTTATCCATAGTGTTACCTTACTTCTTCTTAGCTTCTTTAGTACGCACAACTTCGTCAGAGTAACGAACGCCTTTGCCTTTGTAAGGCTCTGGCTTGCGGTATGCGCGGATTTCAGCAGCGACCTGGCCAACCGCTTGTTTATCAGCACCGCTGATAACAATTTCAGTTTGGCTTGGGCACTCTGCCTTAACACCTTCAGGTAGAACGTGTTCTACTGGGTGAGAGAAGCCAAGTGTCAGGTTCAGTTTGTTACCCGCAACAGTTGCACGGTAACCAACACCCTTCAGGATTAGCTTCTTGGTAAAGCCTTCTGTCACACCAACAACCATGCTGTTAACCAGTGCGCGAGCAGTACCAGCATGAGCCCATGCTTTAGCGTGCTCTACACTTGGTGCAAAGGTAATGGTGTTGTCTTCTTGGTTTACTGCCACCATATCGTGAAGCGTACGGCTTAGTTCGCCTTTGCTTCCTTTTACAGTGATGTCCTGACCGTTAAGTTTCACCTCTACGCCGGCAGGAACTACGACAGGTGCTTTTGCAACACGAGACATTTCCTACTCCTTATTAAGCTACGTAGCAGATGATTTCACCGCCCAGACCCGCTTTGCGAGCTGCGCGATCGGTCATCAAACCTTTCGAAGTTGAAACAACTGCAATACCAAGGCCACCCATCACAGAAGGTAGCTCATCTTTCTTTTTGTAGATGCGCAGACCTGGACGGCTAACACGTTGGATTTGCTCGATAACTGGTTTAGATTCGAAGTATTTCAACGTCACTTCCAGTTCAGGCTTCGCGTCGCCACTTACAGCGTACTCAGCCACATAACCTTCTGCTTTTAGTAGCTCAGCAATTGCCACTTTCAGCTTTGACGAAGGCATTTTTACAGCAACTTTTTTTGCTGCCTGACCGTTGCGAAGGCGGGTCAGCATATCCGAGATCGGATCTTGCATGCTCATAAGTCTTTACTCCCGTGATTCAATTACCAGCTTGCCTTACGCAGACCCGGAATCTCGCCTTTCATGCAAGCTTCACGAACCTTGATTCGGCTTAGGCCGAATTTGCGTAGGTAGCCATGTGGACGACCAGTCTGGTTACAGCGGTTACGCTGACGAGACTTCGCAGAATCACGCGGTAGCGACTGAAGCTTCAGGACTGCGTCCCAACGCTCTTCGTCTGACGTGTTTACATTCTTGATGATCGCACGCAGGTTATCACGCTTTTCAGCGTAACGGGCTGCGAGCTTCGCACGCTTTACATCACGTGCTTTCATGGATTTTTTAGCCATAACAGTAACCCTTCACCTTACTTACGGAATGGGAAGTTAAAGGCAGCCAGCAGAGCTCGACCTTCCTCATCAGTACCTGCAGTGGTAGTGATAGTAATATCAAGACCACGGATACGATCGACTTTATCGTAGTCAATCTCAGGGAAGATGATTTGCTCGCGAACGCCCATGCTGTAGTTACCGCGACCGTCGAACGCTTTCGGGTTCAGACCACGGAAGTCACGGATACGAGGAACTGCGATTGCGATTAGACGCTCAAAGAAGTCCCACATACGCTCGCCACGTAGGGTTACTTTACAACCAATCGGGTAGCCCTCACGGATCTTAAAGCCTGCGACTGATTTACGTGCTTTGGTGATCAGCGGCTTTTGACCAGCGATAGCGGTCATATCAGCAGCTGCATTTTCAAGCAGTTTTTTGTCGTTCAGAGCTTCGCCCACACCCATGTTAAGGGTGATCTTTTCGATCCTTGGGACTTGCATGATGCTCTTGTAGCCAAATTGCTTAGAAAGCTCAGCTACAACGGTCTCTTTGTAGTAATCATGCAGTTTCGCCATTGTACTACTCCAGAATTACTTAATAGTTTCGCCAGTCGATTTGAAAAAACGTACTTTTTTGCCGTCTTCAAATCGGAAGCCTACACGGTCACCTTTACCAGCTGCTGCGTTAAAGATTGCCACGTTTGAAACGTCAATAGCGGCTTCTTTTTCTACGATGCCACCTTGAACGCCCAGAGCCGGTACAGGCTTCTGGTGTTTCTTAACGAGGTTAATACCTTCAACGATAACTTTACCGGTCGGTAGAACCTTAGATACTTTACCTTTCTTGCCTTTGTCTTTACCGACAAGAACGATAACTTCGTCGTTACGACGGATTTTAGCTGCCATGAGATCGCTCCTTACAGAACTTCAGGCGCCAGAGACACAATCTTCATGAACTTTTCAGTACGAAGTTCGCGTGTCACAGGGCCAAAGATACGTGTGCCGACTGGTTGCTCGTTCGTGTTGTTCAACAACACGCAAGCATTACGGTCGAAGCGAATGACAGAGCCGTCTGGACGACGTACGCCTTTACGGGTGCGAACTACCACCGCCTTAAGCACATCACCTTTTTTCACTTTACCGCGTGGAATTGCTTCCTTAACGGTAACTTTGATGATGTCGCCAACATGGGCGTAACGACGGTGAGAGCCACCCAGAACCTTAATACACATTACACTGCGAGCGCCGGAGTTATCGGCTGCGTCCAGCATACTTTGCATTTGGATCATTGTTAGTGCTCCGCTGTTATTACATCTAGACCCATCTCGGGTCGGGCTGCCTTATTACAAGGGCGGCGAATAATAACACTATTTTGACCGGATGGGTAGATAAAAAAATAAACGGCCCCCCAAATGAGAGCCGTTTGACTTATATTGTTTGAAAAATCGCTTAGATGCGCGCTTTTTCAACAACGCGAACCAATGTCCAAGACTTAGTCTTAGAGATTGGACGACACTCACGAACTTCTACAGTGTCACCTTGGTTACACTCGTTAGATTCATCGTGAACGTGCAGCTTGGTCGTGCGCTTGATGTACTTACCGTAGATAGGGTGTTTCACAAAACGCTCGATAGCAACAACGATAGTCTTATCGCCTTTGTCGCTGACAACGCGACCTTGCTGAGTGCGGATGTTCTCGCTCATTATGCGCTAGCCTTCTCAGTCAATACGGTTTTAACACGTGCGATATCGCGACGAACAGCTTTAAGAGTGTGAGTTTGCTGAAGCTGGCCAGTAGCCGCTTGCATGCGCAGGTTAAACTGCTCACGCAGCAGACCCATCAGCTCTTCGTTCAGCTGCTCAACAGTCTTTTCACGTAGTTCTTGTGCTTTCATCACATCACCGCCTTAGTTACGAAAGTGGTTTTGATCGGTAGCTTACGTGAAGCCAGTTCAAACGCTTCGCGAGCCAGTGATTCAGGAACACCATCCATTTCGTACAGGACTTTACCTGGTTGGATTTGGGCAACCCAGTAATCTACTGAACCTTTACCCTTACCCATACGAACTTCCAACGGCTTACCAGTAATTGGTTTGTCTGGGAAGATACGGATCCAGATTTGACCCTGACGTTTAATGTGACGAGTCATCGCACGACGAGCCGCCTCAATTTGACGCGCAGTGATACGACCGCGACCAACAGCTTTCAGGCCATAGGTACCGAAGCTTACGTCAGTACCGTGCGCCAGACCGCGGTTACGACCTTTAAAAGTCTTGCGGAACTTAGTACGTTTTGGTTGAAGCATCGATAGACTCCTTACTTACGGCCTTTACGCTGCTTCTTCGGCTTGTCAGCCTTTTGCTCCACTTCAGCCATTCCGCCTAGAACTTCACCTTTGAAGATCCAGGTTTTAATGCCGATAACACCGTAAGTGGTGTGAGCAGAAGAAGTTGCGTAATCAATGTCAGCACGAAGTGTGTGCAGTGGCACACGGCCTTCACGGTACCACTCGGTACGAGCAATTTCAGCACCGCCTAGACGGCCGCTTACTTCTACTTTGATACCTTTGGCACCTAGACGCATTGCGTTTTGTACCGCGCGCTTCATCGCACGACGGAACATAACACGGCGCTCTAGCTGAGAAGCGATGCTGTCGCCAACAAGTTGCGCGTCCAGCTCTGGCTTACGTACTTCAGCGATGTTGATTTGCGCTGGTACACCGGCTAGTTTCGCAACATGTGCGCGTAGCTTCTCAACGTCTTCGCCTTTCTTACCGATAACCACACCAGGGCGTGCAGTGTGAATGGTCACACGGATGCTCTTGGCAGGGCGCTCGATAACGATGCGAGATACTGACGCTTTTTTCAGTTCGTTAGTCAAGAACTGACGTACCTTAAAGTCGCCGTCTAGGTTGTCAGCGAAATCTTGGTTATTAGCAAACCAAGTGGAATTCCAAGGCTTAACGATGCCTAGACGAATACCATTAGGATGTACTTTTTGACCCATTGCTTTATCTCCTCGTCTCTTAGCGGTCTGCTACAACAACAGTGATGTGGCTAGAACGCTTCAAGATGCGATCGGCACGGCCTTTTGCACGAGGCATAATACGCTTCATGATTGGGCCTTCATCAACGAAGACTTTGGCGACGCTTAGATCGTCGATATCCGCAC
This sequence comes from Salinivibrio sp. PR932, assembly GCF_001996125.1. NCBI lineage: Bacteria > Pseudomonadati > Pseudomonadota > Gammaproteobacteria > Vibrionales > Vibrionaceae > Salinivibrio > Salinivibrio sp. PR932. The sequence continues at coordinate 10,925 of NZ_MUFM01000011.1, forward strand.
CTTCGTTATGCTCGGCGTTTGCAATAGCAGATTCCAACACTTTCTTAACCAGATCAGCCGCTTTTTTGTTGCTGAAGGTTAGAATTTCTAGTGCTTGTGCTACGTCTTTACCGCGCACTTGATCCGCAACCAAACGTGCTTTTTGAGGCGAGATACGAGCAAAGCGATGTTTAGCAATAGCTTCCATTTCTTACCCCTTAACGCTTCTTAGCTTTCTTATCAGCAGCGTGGCCGCGATAAGTACGTGTTGGTGCAAACTCGCCCAGCTTGTGACCGATCATTTCTTCAGAAACGAAAACGGGTACATGCTGACGACCATTATGGACAGCGATGGTCAATCCGATCATCTGTGGGATGATCATTGAACGACGGGACCAAGTCTTTAAAGGCTTCTTGTCACCGCTTTCCACCGCTTTCTCTACCTTCTTCAGCAAGTGCAGGTCAATAAAAGGACCTTTCTTGAGAGAACGTGGCATGGCTTATCCTCTGATAATAATTACTTGTTACGACGACGTACGATGTACTTGTCGGTACGTTTGTTCTTACGGGTCTTGAAGCCTTTAGTTGGCATACCCCAAGGTGATACTGGGTGACGACCACCTGAGGTACGGCCTTCACCACCACCGTGTGGGTGGTCAACTGGGTTCATTGCAACACCACGTACGCTTGGACGTACGCCTTTCCAGCGTGACGCACCGGCTTTACCCAGTTCGCGTAGCATGTGCTCTGAATTACCCACTTCGCCTAGGGTCGCACGACCTTCAGCAAGAACTTTACGCATTTCACCGCTGCGCAGGCGGAGTGTGACATATGCACCGTCACGAGCAACGATCTGAGCATAAGCACCCGCAGAACGTGCAAGCTGAGCGCCTTTACCAGGTTTCAGCTCGATGTTGTGGATAGTAGAACCCACTGGGATGTTACGCATTGGCAGGGTGTTACCTACCTTGATAGCTGCATCTGCACCAGATTGGATCTGATCACCGGCTTTTAGGCCTTTAGGTGCAATGATGTAACGACGTTCACCATCCGCATAAAGTACAAGCGCGATGTTTGCACTGCGGTTTGGATCGTATTCAAGACGCTCAACTTTCGCTGGGATACCGTCTTTAGTACGTTTGAAGTCAATTACACGGTAATGATGTTTGTGACCACCACCGATATGACGCACTGTGATTCGACCGTTGTTATTACGACCACCAGACTTAGAGTTTTTCTCTAGTAGTGGTGCGTATGGCTTGCCCTTATAAAGATCTGGGTTAACCACTTTAACAAGGTGACGACGACCCGGTGAAGTCGGCTTACATTTGATAATAGCCATTTGCTGTTACTCCTCCGTCTTACTCTGCGCCGCCAACGAAGTCGATGTCCTGACCTTCTTTCAAGATAACGTACGCTTTTTTCCAATCGCTACGGCGACCTTCGCGCATACCTTGACGTTTGGTCTTACCCTTAACTACTAGGGTACGAACAGACTTAACTTCAACTTCGAACAGTTTTTCAACTGCCGCTTTGATCTCTTTCTTAGTTGCTTCTTTAGCTACTTTAAACACGATAGTGTTCGCGCTTTCAGCAGCCATAGTTGCTTTTTCAGAGATGTGCGGAGCACGCAGAACTTTTAGGATACGCTCTTCAGTGATCATGCCAGCATCTCCTCAACTTGTTTAACTGCTTCAGCAGTCATCACGACTTTGTCGAAAGCGATCAAGCTAACTGGGTCGATGGTACCTGCATCGCGTACGTCAACCTTGTACAGGTTACGTGCAGCAAGGAACAGATTCTCATCAACTTCTGCAGTTACGATCAGAGCGTCGTTCAGCTCAAGCTCTTTCAGCTTAGCGACAAGCTCTTTAGTTTTTGGTGCTTCAACAGAGAAGTTATCAACAACGATCAAACGCTCTTGACGAACTAGCTCTGACAGAATGCTCTTCAGAGCACCACGGTACATCTTTTTGTTAACTTTCTGGCTGTGGTCCTGAGGACGAGCTGCGAAAGTGACACCACCGCTGCGCCAGATTGGGCTGCGGATTGTACCTGCACGGGCGCGACCAGTACCCTTCTGACGCCATGGCTTAGCACCGCCACCAGATACGTCTGAACGAGTTTTCTGAGCGCGAGTACCTTGACGGGCACCAGCTGCGTATGCAACGACTACCTGGTGAACCAGGGCTTCGTTGAATTCACGCCCGAAGGTAGTTTCGGAAACAGTTAGCGCGTCGGCGCCTTTGACTACCAATTCCATTACTATCTCCTCGACGTTACGCTTTAACGGCTGGTTTAACGATCACGTTGCCACCTGTAGCACCTGGGACTGCACCTTTGATAAGAAGCAGATTGCGCTCAGTGTCAACACGTACGATCTCTAGGTTTTGAGTCGTTACACGCTCAGCACCCATGTGACCTGCCATTTTTTTGCCTTTGAATACGCGACCTGGAGTCTGACATTGACCGATAGAACCAGGAGCACGGTGAGACAAAGAGTTACCGTGGCTCATGTCTTGAGTACGGAAGTTCCAACGCTTAACGCCGCCTTGGAAGCCCTTACCTTTTGACGTGCCAGTAACGTCTACTTTTTTGATTTCAGCGAATAGATCAACGTTTAGCTCAGCGCCAACTTCGAACTCTTCACCATTTTCCAGACGGAATTCCCACAGACCGCGGCCCGCTTCAACACCTGCTTTCGCAAAGTGGCCAGCTTGTGCCTTGTTTACACGGTTTGCTTTCTTCGCGCCTGTAGTAACTTGAATTGCGGCATAACCGTCAACTTCAGGCTTACGCACCTGAGCAACACGGTTCGCTTCAACTTCAACTACGGTTACCGGGATAGATACGCCATCTTCGTTGAAGATACGAGTCATACCGACTTTACGACCGACTAGACCAATCATTATCTACTCCCCCTTAGCCCAGGCTGATTTGAACATCAACGCCCGCAGCAAGGTCAAGACGCATCAGAGCGTCAACAGTCTTGTCTGTTGGCTCAACGATGTCGATCAGACGTTTGTGAGTACGAATCTCGTACTGGTCACGTGCGTCTTTGTTTACGTGCGGAGAAATAAGAACGGTGAAGCGCTCTTTACGAGTAGGTAGAGGGATTGGACCCTTAACCTGTGCGCCAGTGCGCTTAGCGGTTTCAACGATTTCCGCGGTAGACTGATCGATCAAGCGATGATCGAACGCCTTTAGGCGGATACGGATACGTTGGTTCTGCATGAGACAGAGCTCCAAATTCAAAAATTTTTACACAAACAATATCGCCATTCTGCCTCACTAGAGCGAGGGAATGCCGATTAATTTATGTGAAACCGTAGTGCCAAAATTAGGCACATTGTCAGCCATTATATTATGACTGCGAACATAAGCGGAGTATACATTAAACGAACAGTTTACTGTTCCATTCCTCGATGCTCATTGGTTCACAACTGCGTCGGAAGTCCGGAGACTTAAGCAGTGCGCAGCATTATACCGATGCCGCGCCCTATTGCAAGTCTTGGTTAAAAAATAAGCCCAAACAAAAACGCACCCATGGGGTGCGTTCATCTACCGCGATAGCGTAAGCCTCGCCTTAGTCTTTATCGCTCGCATCTTCAATCATCTGCGCTTGGTTATAATTTTCGAGTCCCACTTTCTCAATCAGACCTAGCTGAGTCTCCAGCCAATCAATGTGCTCTTCCTCATCGTCGAGAATATACTGGAACAAATCTCGCGAGACGTAATCACGTATACTTTCGGTGTAGGCAATGGCTTCTTTCAAGTCTTCGTGTGCCTGCATCTCTAGCGCGAGGTCACACTCAAAAATTTCTTGCGTATCTTCGCCGATGCGTAACTTGCCTAAGTCTTGTAAGTTCGGTATCCCTTCTAAGAACAAGATGCGTTCAATCAACTTGTCCGCGTGCTTCATCTCATCGATCGACTCTTCATACTCTTTATGGGCAATAACTTTTAAGCCCCAGTCTTTGAACATACGTGCATGAAGGAAGTACTGGTTGATGGCAATAAGTTCATTGCCGAGCACGGTATTTAAAAACGCAATCGATTTTGGGTCGCCTTTCATGGCAAAAGCCTCCTTATGGGTTCTGTTTATCAACTGTAGAACCCATAAGGAGGCTGTCAAATTTTACTCAGTACTGCTGAGTTAGCTGGCTTGCTGTAATGTAATCACTTGCACCTGATCGTGAATCACCTCTTTTGCCTGACGCACACATTTACCACACTGTGAACCCAGCGGAGTGAGCCGACGCAATTCGCGAATGCTGGTCACGCCTTGTTGATTCACAAGCTGCTTAATGGTTTTATCCGATACAGCATGGCAAATACATACAAACATCATTCTCACCCTACAACATAAACTATAACGAGAATAGTTTGCATTGCGCTTCAGGTAAAGGGTTTTCATATAACAATTGATTATTTACGCAATAGCTACACAAACAAAAAGGTCGCATAAAGCCAAAGCGCCATACGGTCAACGTCTGGGGTACTGCCATAAAAAAAGGAGCGCAATGCGCTCCTTTTCAGTGGTATGTTTTTAACTCAACGCATTACGCGATGATGTTAGCAACAACACCAGCACCTACGGTACGGCCACCTTCACGGATAGCGAAACGTAGACCTTCGTCCATCGCGATTGGCGCGATCAACTCAACAACCATCTTGATGTTGTCACCAGGCATTACCATCTCAACGCCTTCTGGCAGTTCGATAGTACCGGTCACGTCAGTTGTACGGAAGTAGAACTGTGGACGGTAGCCTTTGAAGAACGGAGTATGACGGCCGCCTTCGTCTTTAGACAGTACGTATACTTCTGACTCGAACTTAGTGTGCGGGGTGATTGAACCAGGNAACAACCATCTTGATGTTGTCACCAGGCATTACCATCTCAACGCCTTCTGGCAGTTCGATAGTACCGGTCACGTCAGTTGTACGGAAGTAGAACTGTGGACGGTAGCCTTTGAAGAACGGAGTATGACGGCCGCCTTCGTCTTTAGACAGTACGTATACTTCTGACTCGAACTTAGTGTGCGGGGTGATTGAACCAGGCTTCGCCAGTACTTGACCACGCTCAACTTCGTCACGCTTAGTACCACGCAGAAGAACACCAACGTTCTCACCTGCACGGCCTTCGTCTAGAAGCTTACGGAACATTTCAACACCAGTACAAGTGGTCTTGGTGGTGTCTTTCATGCCCACGATTTCTACTTCGTCACCAACGGTGATGATGCCTTGCTCAACACGACCAGTTACTACRGTACCACGGCCTTGGATTGAGAATACGTCTTCGATTGGYAGGATGAACGGCTTGTCGATTGCACGCTCTGGCTCTGGGATGTAAGAATCCAGTGCTTCCGCTAGCTCAACAATCTTCTGTTCCCACTGCTCTTCACCGTTCAGAGCRCCTAGYGCTGAACCTTGGATTACTGGGCAGTCGTCACCTGGGAAGTCATACTCTGAAAGCAGCTCACGTACTTCCATTTCAACTAGYTCAAGTAGYTCTTCATCATCAACCATGTCACATTTGTTCATGAATACGATGATGTATGGGATGCCTACCTGACGGCCTAGCAGGATGTGCTCACGAGTCTGTGGCATTGGGCCATCAGTCGCTGCTACTACTAGGATACCACCGTCCATTTGCGCTGCACCGGTGATCATGTTTTTCACGTAGTCGGCGTGCCCTGGGCAGTCAACGTGCGCGTAGTGGCGAGTTGGCGTATCGTATTCTACGTGCGAAGTCGCGATGGTGATACCACGCTCACGCTCTTCTGGTGCGTTATCGATTGATGCGAAGTCACGCGCTGCACCACCGTGTACTTTTGCAAGTACAGTACAGATAGCGGCAGTCAGAGTAGTTTTACCATTGGATGCCGACAACACGCCGGCATCGAGACTAATAAAAATTAGCTACGCTCTGCAATCAGGGCGTCGGCAATGTTCTTAGGCACTTCGCCATACTCGCTGAATTCCATTGAGTATGAAGCACGACCCTGAGTTGCACTACGCAGGTCAGTGGCGTAACCGAACATTTCAGACAGTGGTACCTGAGCACGTACGATCTTCAGACCCGCTGGGCCCTCGTCCATACCGCCAATCAGGCCACGGCGACGGTTCAAGTCACCAACAACGTCACCCATCCACTCTTCTGGCGTAGTTACTTCTACTTTCATCATTGGCTCAAGCATAACAGGTTGCGCTTGCAGTGCACCTTTCTTGAATGCCATTGATGCAGCGATCTTAAACGCCATTTCGTTGGAGTCAACATCGTGGTAAGAACCATCGTACAGGGTTGCTTTAACGTCGAGCACTGGATAACCGGCAAGTACACCGTTTTTCATTTGCTCTTCAACGCCTTTCGCTACCGCGCCGATGTATTCACGTGGAACCACACCACCAACGATTTCGTCAACAAAGACAAAGCCTTCGTTTGGCTCAGATGGCTCAAGCTTCAGCCATACGTGACCATACTGACCACGACCACCTGACTGCTTAACGAACTTACCTTCAACTTCCGTGCTACCACGGATAGTTTCACGGTACGCTACCTGAGGCTTACCAACGTTACACTCAACGTTAAACTCACGGCGCATACGGTCAACGATAACGTCTAGGTGAAGCTCACCCATACCAGAGATCAGGGTCTGGCCAGACTCTTCGTCAGACTCAACGCGGAAAGATGGATCTTCTGCCGCCAGTTTACCTAGCGCGATACCCATTTTCTCTTGGTCTGCTTTAGACTTAGGCTCAACCGCGATCTGAATAACTGGATCAGGGAATTCCATACGCTCTAGGATTACTTTTGAATCCATCGCACACAGAGTATCACCCGTAGTTACGTCTTTTAGACCAACCGCGGCCGCGATGTCACCGGCGCGAATTTCTTTGATTTCTTCACGCTTGTTCGAGTGCATCTGTACGATACGGCCTAGACGCTCACGCTTCTGCTTAACAGAGTTGTAAACAGTATCGCCTGAGCTTACAACGCCCGAGTAAACACGCATAAAGGTCAGCGTACCTACGAATGGGTCAGTTGCAATTTTGAATGCCAACGCGGAGAACGGTTCTTTGTCGTCTGCGTGACGCTCGATTGGGTTGCCGTCTTCGTCTTCACCTTTGATTGACTTAACGTCGATTGGTGAAGGTAAGAATTCGATAACCGCATCCAGTACCGCCTGAACGCCTTTGTTCTTAAATGCAGAACCACAGGTTGCCAGTACGATTTCGTTATCTAGAGTACGCTGACGCAGCGCCTTCTTGATTTCTTCTTCAGACAGCTCACCTTCTTCAAGGTACTTGTCCATCAGCTCTTCAGACGCTTCTGCAGCAGACTCAACCAAGAAGTTGTGCCACTCTTCTGCTTGCTCTTGAAGTTCAGCTGGAATCTCTTCATAGGTATAAGTCATACCCATGTCTTCTTCATTCCAGTTGATCGCTTTCATTTTGATCAGATCGATAACGCCCTTGAACTCGTCTTCAGCACCGATGTTCAAGTGAATTGGCACAGGGGTCGCACCAAGGCGATTTTTGATTTGATCAACAACGCGTAGGAAGTCTGCGCCTGCACGGTCCATCTTGTTGACGAAAACCATGCGTGGAACTTCATATTTGTCAGCCTGACGCCATACGGTTTCAGACTGAGGCTCAACACCAGAAGAACCACAGAAAACAACAACCGCACCATCAAGAACACGCAGTGAACGTTCTACTTCGATAGTGAAGTCAACGTGTCCTGGAGTATCGATGATGTTAACACGGTGTTGTTCGAATTGGTGATCTGAACCTTGCCAGAAAGTGGTAGTTGCTGCAGAAGTGATGGTAATACCACGCTCTTGCTCCTGCTCCATCCAGTCCATGGTAGACGCGCCGTCGTGGGTCTCACCAAGCTTGTGGTTAACGCCTGTGTAGAACAGGATCCGCTCGGTAGTGGTGGTTTTACCGGCGTCTACGTGAGCACAAATACCGATGTTACGGTAGCGCTCGATAGGGGTTTTACGAGCCACAATAGTATCCTCTTACTAAGGTTAACCTTAGAAAATGGGTTCGGCGCGCCACCGAAGTGGCGCGCCATGAAGGCATTACCAGCGGTAATGTGCGAACGCTTTGTTCGCGTCTGCCATACGGTGAACGTCTTCACGTTTCTTAACAGCAGTACCTTTGTTTTCAGACGCGTCAAGCATCTCGTTGGCCAGGCGCTGAGCCATAGATTTTTCACCACGCTTACGAGCAGCTTCAACCAACCAACGCATAGCCAGCGCGTTACGACGCACAGGACGTACTTCTACTGGTACTTGGTAAGTTGAACCACCTACACGGCGAGATTTAACCTCTACCGCTGGGCGTACGTTTTCAAGAGCTTGTTCGAATACAGCCAAGTGCTCTTTACCAGAACGCTCAGCCATGATGTCTAGTGCACCGTAAACGATTTTTTCAGCAGTTGACTTCTTACCGTCAACCATCAGGATGTTCACAAATTTTGCCAGCAATTCTGATCCGAACTTAGGATCTGGAAGAATTTTACGCTGACCAATTACGCGACGACGTGGCATGGATTATCTCCGTTGTCTTCTTCAGGTTTTATCCAAAACTTTTCAGTTTTTTCAAAATTCAATTGTTTGAGTGTTTGGCCTTACTTAACGGAATCCATTAAGACTTAGGACGCTTCACACCGTACTTAGAACGACCTTGTTTACGGCCGTTAACGCCTGCACAGTCAAGTGCGCCACGAACAGTGTGGTAACGCACACCCGGCAAGTCTTTTACACGACCGCCGCGGATAAGCACAACGCTGTGCTCTTGCAGGTTGTGGCCTTCACCACCGATGTATGAGGTTACTTCGTAACCGTTAGTCAAACGCACACGGCATACTTTACGCAGTGCTGAGTTTGGTTTTTTTGGCGTAGTGGTGTAAACACGAGTACAAACACCACGTTTTTGCGGACACGCTTCCAGCGCAGGCACGTTGCTTTTCGCAACTTGCTTCAGGCGTGGTTTGCGTACCAGCTGGTTAATAGTTGCCATTAAATAGCTCCTGATATTACTTAACGTATAAGTGTGAAAAATCTATCCCCAATAAAACGGGGACGCGAAATTTTAGGCGCCGACTTATAGGGTGTCAAGATTTATACAGAGATCTTTGCATCGTCTGTTTTTTCACCGATAGCAAGGAAGGCATTTTTATCCTTCGATAGCCTAGTCGATCACCATGTCATTTGCGTGACGTGATCCTCGGTGAGTTGAACCAACCCTTGCATATCAATCTGTTTAACTTGCGGATGTAGATGCGCTTGTACCCCACGGGCCATCACATCTTCTTCGAGCACATAAACCGAACGGTTATCTGTAAAAAGTGCCACACCCAAAGGGCTCTCTACCAGTGCGCCAAGGACTGCGTCATTGATCAAGACGATGACACTGTCAGGGGTGGCATACGCCAAACAGTGCGACAGCGCATGCGTTGCATAAGGGGACGATTTGATAATATGTAGCATCTGACTCTCTTAAAAATGCAGGATGCGATCACAGCGAGCGAGCTGTGCCTGAATGTGTTCACGTTCCAGCACTTCGCCCGTCAACACGCGCGCCGCATCACCCATGCCTCGTGCCGTCAGTGACGCTTGGCAAATATAGATATCTTCGACATCACACAGCGGTAGCATTTTAAAGCTGGCAATATAATCGCGACTAAGCACTGTGCTTGGGCGCTGCCCATCAATCAATTGCATCACCCCATCGCCAATGAAGAACACGCTAATCGTTTCGCAAAAAGCGGATGCCGCCAACAGCGCATCTAACCCCTCACGTCCGCTCGCTGAGCCATGCGGTGCGGTTGAAAAAACAAACCCGAGTTGCATACGTCCTCTTAAAATTGCAGTACACGATCGGCTGTCAACAAAGCTTCTGCCAAGGCACCGAGACCAGCTTGTTGATACCCATCAGCCAGGTTAGCTTGTGACAAGCCATGCTGCGTCGCTTCTTGCTCACTCACAATACCTCGACGTAATGCGGCAGCCACACAGGTTTCGAGTTGTACCTGATGTTCATTGGCTAAGGTCTGCCATGCCTTAACCAAGTCAAATTCGTCATTCGCAGGCACCGTTGTCGCAGCCCCGTTTAATACGCCATCTTGGTAGAAAAACACTTTGCTGACACTGTGTCCTTTGGCAATGGCCGCACACGCAAATTGATAGGCCGTACGCGCAAGTTGCGTCCCATAAGCCGGCTCTGAGACCACGAGTACGTAATTGAGGCTCATTTTTCCCCGTCTCCCGTTTTGCGTTGGCGCACGTAAAGGTACACAGTGTGCTTCGATATGTTGAGCCTATCAGCGACACGATGAATAGCATCTTTGATATCAAAGATCCCTTTATCATAAAGCGCCATCACAATTTGGCGGTTTTTGGTGTTGTTAGACACACTTTTATCCGCGTTGACTTCTTCAATGGTACGCTCAACGGTTTGATCCACCAGCTCTTCTACATCACTGGCAAAGTTAACCGATGACGCAGCTTGCTTGGCTTGATCATCGGGCATAAACGCTTGCAGCACCTGAGAGAAAGGGGCATCCAAGTTTATATTGATACATAACAGCCCGATAATGCGGCTTTCACCATTGCGGATGGCAACCGTGATCGATTTCATTAAGGTGCCGCTTTTCGCGCGCGTAAAGTAGGCGCGAGAAAAATTACGCTCAGACCCTTCAATGTCCCGCAACATCCGTAAGGCCAAATCCGTGATGGGTGACCCCACTTGGCGACCGGTGTTTTCACCATTGGCAATTTTGATTGCTGACTTGTTCAAGTCTTCTAGCGAGTGCAGTACGATTTCACAATGCTCGCCAATCAGCGCAGCCAAGCCGTCTACGACCGCGGCATAAGAGTGTAAAATCACACTGTCTTGCGCAGTAAATGGATTCGGCTCAATGAGCTCGCTTTCTGTCATGATTTCTGCGCCAAAATGCTCTGTCGGTACCACGTACGCCTATCCTTATTCGACAGTGAATCTGTGTTTATCTCAGCCAAGTTTAACAGAATCCAGCCCTAAAAAAGCAAAAGCCCCGGCAAAGCCGAGGCATTTTGGCGCGAAAACAAGCGTCAGGTTTACCCTTCACTCGCCTTCTCTTTGTTGGCATCGTCTTTGATTTCCAGTAGCTCAACATCAAACACAAGCGTTGAGTTCGCAGGAATGGACGCCGTATCTTGGTCACCGTAAGCCAGCTCTGGCGGGATCACGAAGGTGAATTTAGATCCAACCGGCATCAGCTGCACCCCTTCAGTCCAACCTGGGATCACACGATTAAGCGGGAAGGTTGCTGGCTCGCCACGATCGTAAGAGCTATCAAATTGGGTACCATCCGTTAGCGTGCCTTTGTAGTGCACCACCACAGTGTCTTCCGCCGCGGGCTTTTTACCGTCACCTAAGCTATCCACTTTGTATAACAAGCCAGATTCGGTTTCTTTCACGCCCTCTTGGCTCGCAAATTCAGTGCGATACTTTTCACCGTCTGCCAGCGCAGCTTCTGCTTTCTCTTTAGCTTGTTGCTGAGCCAGCTCAGTCACGCGTTGATCGAGTGACTGCAGTGCCGCTTGCGCTTGCTCGTCGGTCAGCTTGGATTCGCCATTAAAGACGTCCTGCACCCCTTGCAATACCAACTCTTTATCTAAATCCAAACCAATGTCGGCTTGTTGCTCTAGGTTGGCGTTGAGGTATTGCGCTAAAGACGCACCAATCGCGTAGGCTGCCTTGTCGTCATCATTAGCAAACGACGCTTCCGCTTGCGCTTGCTCAGCGGCTTGGTTCGTCTGCTCGACGTTGGTGTCGTCTTGTTGACAGCCGACGGCAAGGGCAACGGTTGCCGCGAGTAGCGACATCTTCATTACTGATTTCATTGGGTACTCCGTTGATGGTAAGGATAAATCCTCGTATGGTTGTCACTGACGCATCAACAATGCGAAAGCCTGATTCTATCAATATACTCGTGGTTATATGGCTGCACGTTTCGGAACTCAAGCATCATGCCCAAAATTCGCCACATTGTTTGCATTTTTCTCATCGCCATCACGCTAACTGGCTGTTGGCAGTCTGGCAAAGAAGCCCAGCGTTGGTCAATCCATCCTGAAGGCGCCACCAGCTTTAGCCTGAGTCGAGACGGGCGATTTGCGCTGCTCGCCTCCGAAGAAACCGACATTGTGCTGTGGGATCTGGTCACCAACCAAAAACTGGCGGATCTAGGGCCCCAAGATCCGAATGCAAACCCTGTGGTGGTCAGCCATATCTCCGACAATAAACGCTATGCCATCACCGCGACCGCGCAAAATTTTGCTGTCTGGGATCTTGCCTGGAGCCAAGCCGAGGGCTTGTGGTCGGTCTCTGAAGGCATTATCCGTGATGCGGCTATCAGCAACAACGGCCAAAAAGTGGTCCTCGCGATGTCGGACGGCAAAGCGCTATTCATCGACTTAGGCACAGGAAGACGCTTAGAGTTCCTTGCCCATCGCGATAAAGTCAATGCGGTCGCCATTTCCCCGAACGGCGCTTACGTCCTCTCAGGGGGCAATGACCATCATGCCTATTTTTGGGACACCAATTCCGGGCAAATTATCAACGACTTTCCTTATGACCAACGGGTGAAGCAAGTGGCGCTGCAACGGGAAGGGAAGTATGCCTTTGTCTCGGATGGCAGCAATCAAGCAATTATCTGGGCCTTACCCAGCGGTGAGAAGGTCAGTCAACTGGATATCTTTGCGCGCCAAGCGATTTATGCCAGTGCACGCTTTTCCGATGACGGCCGCCGACTCGCAACCGGTACTCCCTCACAGCGGGTCGAGCTTTGGGATGTTCAGACCGGTGAGAATCTAGGGCGTTGGGAGGCATTGGCTCAACCCAATACTCGCCCTCCCAGCGCGGTCGTGTATGATGTTGCTATCGACCCAACCGGCCGTGTGATTTCCGGCACCTCGGCGGGCATCGCCCAAGCTTGGTTAACCGACACCCCTTAATGCAGTGAGAAACAAAAATGAGTGAGATTGGCAAATTACAGCAACAAATTGACGATCTAGAGTGCAAGGTCGCGTTTCAAGAAGACACAATAGAACAGCTCAATGACGCTCTCACCCAGCAGCAAGGCGATATTGAGCGTATGACAGTGCAAATTCAGTATTTGGTCGGCAAACTGAAAGACGTCGCGCCGGCCAACATCGCCAGCCAATCGGAAGAAACCCCACCGCCGCATTATTAATTGCCAAGCGCTGGTGTCGATACACACCTGAAGACGGTGGATATGAAATAAAAAAGGCGCCAAACCGGCGCCTTTTCTCGTTGCTAATCACTGATTAGTGATCGTGACCGCAGCCACCTTCTTGGTGAATGTGGCCATGAGCAATTTCGTCTTCGGTTGCTGCACGTAGATCAACCACTTCCACAGAGAATGACAGAGTTTGGCCTGCCAGCATGTGGTTAGCATCAACAACAACTTCGTCACCGTCAACTTCGGTGACTTCAACCGGGATCTGACCTTGGTCAGTTTCCGCCATAAAGCGCATGCCGACTTCCACTTGGTCTACGCCTTGGAATACGTTCGCCGGTACACGTTGTACCATGGCTTCTTGATACTCACCGTATGCGTCGTCAGGACCTACAGTCACTTCAAACGCGTCGCCTTTCTCACGACCTTCCAGTGCCTTTTCCAGACCAACGATCAGGTTACGGTGACCGTGTAGGTACTGGAGGGGTTCTTGCGCTGTTGATTCATCAACTAACGCACCGTCTTCATTTTTTACTTGGTAGGCCAGGCTGACCACCACATCATTTGCAATTTTCATGCTCGCTCCGAGACCGGAAGGTTAATGGACTGCCGATGATAACGGATTCCCTACTCCGGTTTAAAGATCCCAATGACATTCTCTGCCGGCGGGGTTTCAGACTGTGACTGCTGTGCCGAATCCGGAAGCCGACTCTCATGGTAATCGCAGCTGACACATTCCACTTTGTCAATATTGTTTTCGCGCCAGACCCGCAAGGTATCTTGGCGCTGACATTTGGGGCACGCCGCCCCAGCAATAAAGCGCTTTTTCACAATTCCATCCTATTCATCTCGGTTCCAACTCTGGTGGCGCTCAATCTCTCCGCGCATTTCCCGATCGAAGATCTCTTCCAACTCTTTACGCGCCTCTTTCACGCGTGAAGCGGCGGCCATATCTTCATTATGCTGAGGTAAGAGGTCTTGCAATACCCGCATATCCAATTTTCGGAACAACACCTCGGCACGTTTTGCCTTGTAAGGATGCATGCCTAAGGACTCTAACGTCTGTCGGCCTAAATCAAGCGCGCCAAGAAATGTCTCCCGCGACAAGGTTTCGACGCCTAAGCCCATGAGCTGATAAGCCTCCACCCGACTTCGTGCTCGCGCTAATATCTTTAAGTTAGGGAAATGCCGCTGACAAAGATCAACAATCTCCATCACTTCATCCGGCGAGTCGGTGCAAATCACAATCGCCTCTGCGCTTTGCGCCCCTGCCGCCCGAAGCAAATCAAGCTGCGTCGCATCACCGTAATACACATCATACCCGAATTTACGTAACAGTTTGATTTGGGTGGGATCACGTTCCAAGATGGTGACACCAATTTTGTTGGCAAACATCAATCGACCAACCACTTGACCAAACCGACCGAAGCCCGCGATGATGACGCGCGCATCATGTTGATCAAATTGCGTCTGTGTCGGTAACTCCTCGGGTTCATTAAAGGTGCGTTCAAACCAGCGTTGCTGCAAGGTAAGCATCAAAGGCGTGGTCATCATCGACAGACTCACCACCACCAGCAAGAAGGCATTCAATTCTTGGCTGAGTAACCCTTCTGCGCGTGCCGCCGTAAAGATCACGAAAGCAAACTCACCGCCTTGGCTAAGCAACACCGCCATTTGACTGCGCGCTTTAGGTGCCACACCAAATAGACGCGCGAGCAGATAGATAAGTAACGCCTTACCACACACCAGTGCAAGTACCGCACCGAGCAAGGTCAGCGGATATTCCAGCAATAGACCGAGATCCACCGCCATCCCAACCGCAATAAAAAACAGCCCCAGCAACAATCCTTTAAAGGGATCGATGGCGGTTTCGAGCTCGTGGCGATACTCACTCTCCGCAAGCAGCACACCCGCAAGGAACGCACCTAACGCCATCGAGAGACCCAACTGCTGCATCGCAAGCGCAATACCAATCACCAAGGCCAGTGCCGCCACGTTAAACAGCTCGCTGACCCCGCTCATGACCACCAAACGGAATAGAGGCCGAAGCAAGAAATGCCCGCCGACCAACAGCGCGCCAATCCCCACAAACATCCATAGCACATCTAACCAGCTGCCGAGACTGCCTCCTGCCAGTGCGGGCATCACCGCCAACATGGGGATCACCGCGATATCTTGGAATAACAGAATCGCAAACCCTGCTTGACCGGATTCACTGCGCATAAGGCGCTGATCCTCCATAATTTTCATCGCAATGGCAGTGGAGGAGAGCGCCATGGCCATGCCCACAATAAAGCCCTGCCGTTCCGTCAGGCCAAACATCACCCCAACAGCACCTATTACCAAGGTGGTCACCACCACTTGGCTACCACCCAGCCCCAGTATCGGCCGGCGCATCTGCAGCAGTTTTTTAGGGTTCAGTTCCAAGCCAATCAGAAATAGCAGCAATACCACCCCGAATTCAGAAAAATGGAGAATAGACTCCACATCGCTGATAAGCCCGAGCCCCCAAGGACCAATCACGATGCCAGCCATCAGATAGCCTAATACCGAGCCCATTCCTAACCGCTGCGCGAGTGGGACGGCAATGACCGCCGCGAGCAGAAAAATAAAGGCCGCAGACAGCAAGTTATGCTCCATGCTCACCTCCCGCATGGGCGAGCGGATCACGAATCCAATCGGCATACAATTCCGCAAACGCATCCCGATCAGCATCACTAACACGGCGTGCCCAATGCAAGACCAACGGCGGAAGCCACTCCATGCGGCAAAGAGCTGCGGTCAGCTCAAACGGCTGGAGAAGCTCTTGCATCGAGTACTTGTTGTATCCGCTTTTAGTGAACGCCTCAGCCGCCCCTCCAGTAGTGACGACAAAACGGCAGGTTTTTCCTGCTAGCGCATCCCCTCCCTCGCCATGTGCAAAACCTTTGCCTAGCACCACATCAATCCATTCTTTCAATAACGCCGGACAGGAATACATTTGTAGCGGGTGTTGAAAAACAATCACATCAGCTTGTTGCACCCGTCGGCGCTCATCGTGCACATCAACCACAAAGTCGGGATAGGTTGCGTAAATATCGTGAACGGTCACGTGCGGAAAAGAAGAGATAGCGGCAAGCAGACGTCGGTTCGCCACCGACTGATCAGGGTCGGGATGGGCAAAGATCACCAACACCGACGCGGGGTCTTGGTATGCATCCTTGTCATTGGGCATAGGCATCCTTGTTATCACGGCAAGAGTCAGTTTTCATGCTTGTTTTTAACCTTAACACACAAAACACACAACACAGATCGCGCCAGTTAGGCCGACTGACGGGGAAATTTGGCAATCCCCGCACCAAGCTGGTATAACGACGACGCACCCAAACCACACTAGCGCACTGAATAATCATGATTAGCTTTTCTGACATCCAATTACTGCGCGGTGGCAAGCCACTGCTCGATCATACCTCTGCCACCATCCATCCTGGCGACAAAGTCGGATTGGTCGGAAAAAACGGCTGTGGCAAATCTAGCTTGTTTGCGCTGCTTCGCCACCAGCTGACGTTAGATGCGGGCAGCTATCATTATCCTAGCCAATGGCAAGTAGCATGGGTGGCACAAGAAACACCCGCACTGGAAAAAAGTGCGCTCGAGTATGTCATTGATGGCGATGCTGAATACCGTGAACTGCAGATGGCCTTGTCGGATGCCGAACAACGCGATGACGGTCATGCCGTAGCGACCTTACACGATAAACTGGATGCCATTGGTGGCTACAGTATTGAGGCCCGCGCCGCCAGTTTGCTCGATGGCTTGGGGTTTAGTCAGGCGCAAATGCAATGGTCCCTCACGCAGTTTTCGGGCGGCTGGCGGATGCGCTTAAACCTTGCCCAAGCACTACTGTGTCGTTCCGACCTCTTGCTACTTGATGAACCAACCAACCACCTCGATTTAGATGCCGTGATGTGGCTGGAAAAATGGCTACAGCAATACCCCGGTACCTTGGTGCTGATTTCCCACGACCGTGACTTTCTTGACCCTGTGGTCAACCGCATTATTCATATTGAGCATCAGCAGCTGAATGAATACACGGGCAATTATTCCGACTTCGAGCAGATGCGGGCGCAGAAGCTGGCGCAACAACAAGCGCAGTTTGAAAAGCAAAAAAAGCAAATTGCCCACATGCAATCTTACATCGACCGCTTTCGTTATAAAGCCTCAAAGGCGCGCCAAGCGCAAAGCCGGATTAAGGCTCTGGAGCGGATGGAAAAGGTGTTGCCAGCGCAATACGATAATCCGTTTAGCTTTACCTTCTTCACCCCAGATGCGCTCCCAAATCCTATCTTGATGATGGACAAGGTCGCAGCGGGGTACGACAAGACGCCGATTGTGGAAAACATCCGCCTCAATCTAGTCCCAGGCGCGCGTATTGGTTTGTTGGGCCGCAATGGTGCGGGTAAGTCTACGCTGATCAAACTCCTTGCTGGCACCTTACCAGCCATGGCCGGTGAGCTCAGTTACTCCCAAGGGGTAAAAATTGGCTATTTTGCGCAGCATCAACTTGATACCTTGCGCATTGACGAAACCCCGCTGCAACATATGAATCGCCTTGCGCCTACCACAGCCGAGCAAACGCTACGTGACTTCTTAGGGCGCTTTGGCTTTCAGGGGGATAAAGCGCTTGAGACCATTGGTCCCTTTTCGGGAGGCGAGAAGGCACGCTTGGTATTAGCGTTATTGGTGTGGCAAAAGCCTAACCTGCTGTTGCTTGACGAACCGACTAACCACCTTGATTTAGACATGCGCCAAGCCTTGACGCTTGCCCTACAATCGTTTGAAGGGGCGATGGTGATCGTCAGCCATGATCGCTTTTTGCTGCGCGCGACCACCGACGATCTTTATCTTGTCGACAACGGCGCGGTGCAACCCTTTGACGGTGACTTACACGACTACCATCGCTGGCTTGGCGAGCAACAGCGTGCCGACCGTGCGGAAAGTAAAAAACAAAACACCGATGACAAAGCCGCCCCCCAGCAACGTCAGGTCGATCGTAAGGCACAAAAGCGTCGCGAGGCCGAACTTCGCCAAAAAACCGCGCCACTTCGTAAAAAAATTGACAGCCTAGACACAAAAATCGAACAGCTCTCTGCCATTATTGCCGATGCAGAGACCAAACTGGCCGACCCAACAATTTATAGCGCAGACCAAAAAGCCCAACTCGCGGAACAATTACAACGCCAGGCTGATGCCAAATCAGCGCTGGAAGAGGTAGAGCAAGAATGGATGGAGCGACAGGAAGAACTGGAAGCCATGGAGGCGGCATTCAATCAAGCCTAATTCCCGGCAAAGCGAATGCAGCCGATCTGTGGCAGTTTTGTTTGCAACACTACGGCAAGCAAGACGTGAAACAGGCGTGTCTTAAATTGCAAGATCAGCATCAGGGCAACGTCAACCTTGCCTTGTTGCTGGCTTGGTTGGAAAGTCATGGCTATGGCCTTGCCCCAGAGAGCCTCAGCCAGCTTAAACAATCGCTTAGCCGCTCTGAGCACTTGCTGATTGCCTACCGCAACCTGCGTCGCGATATCAAACCGCGCGTTGGTGCGGGACAATATAAAAAAATGCTGAATTTTGAGCTCAGCCTCGAAAAGTTCCAGCAACAAGACCTCATCCACGCCTTGAATCAACAAACATGGCTGACCGAATCGCCCTCGCCGTTGGCGTATTATTGCCGTCAGCTCTCGCCCTCGGCCAAATCGCTCTATCCCGCCCTGCGCGCCAGTGTGATCAAAGACGATGAGCAAGGAGACGCCGATGACGCCCTTTGAACCGATTCCCAGCGCCCGTAATCCACACCTACAAACCATCATGCCACGGCTGATACGGCGTCAACCCGTGCTCTCTCCTTTGTGGCAACAGCTGGATTTACCGGATGGTGATTTTGTCGATCTCGCTTGGACGCAGACACCTAAGCCCGGTCAACCGATAGTGGTGCTTTTTCATGGCCTTGCTGGCAGCTTTCATAGCCCATACGCGAATGGGTTACTGGCTGCTTTTCAGCGCCGAGGCTGGTGCGGTGTGGTGATGCACTTTCGCAGTTGCAGTGGCCGATTAAACCGCGTCCCGCGCACTTATCACTCAGGCGAGACACAAGACGCGCGCTATTTTTTGACCACATTACGTATGCGTTATCCTCAGCATCCCATTCATGCTGTGGGCGTATCGCTAGGCGGCAACATGCTGGTGCGCTATTTGGCAGAGTATGCGGACGATCCGATCGTCTCCAGTGGCTGCGCAGTGTCACCCCCCTTAGACCTTGCCGCCTGCTCGTTACGCATTCAGCAAGGATTCTCACGTGTCTACCAAGCGTATCTGCTCCGATCGATGCGGCAAACCCTGTCAGATAAGCTTACGCGGCACGCCCAAGTGGGTCGTTGGCAAGCTGGCGAGCAGCCCCGTATTGCGACCTTATTCGAGTTTGACCAAACCGTCACCGCACCACTGCATGGATTTGAGGACGCACATCATTACTACCAGCAATGCAGTGGCCTATCCGTGTTGCCTGCGATCCGCACCCCTTTGACCATCATTCATGCCAAAGACGATCCTTTTATGACCGACGCGGTGATCCCAACCACGCCATTACCGGCCAATATACGCTATCAACTCACTGACCATGGCGGACATGTTGGGTTTGTCACTGGCCGTTGGCGTGCACCGCGTTTATGGTTGGAAGAGGCAGTGCCCGCGTGGATAGCTGAGCAACTCGACACCTGATGCCCCTATTCGTCACGATAAATTGTGACTGAATCGACATAGATACACTGCACCTACGCGCATAATTCGGTAAAATGGGAGCTAATTCACAACCTAAGCACGGAGATGGCGTCCGTGCCATCTAGGTGTCAGCAAAAGGTGATGTAGTATGATGGTTCCATGGCAATCTGTGCCAGCCGAAACCTTGACCAATTTAATTGAGCACTTTGTGTTGCGGGAAGGGACAGATTACGGTGAGCAGGAAGTCAGCTTTGCTGAGAAAGTTGAACAAGTGCGCGAACAATTAAAATCCGGCGATGCCGTGATTGTATACTCTGAGCTGCATGAGACAGTGGATATTCGTCGTCAGCGCGATCTCAGACCGTAACACCGCCTCCCATTGTGGGCTGCGGTGTAAATTCAGACTGATCAATGACAGGGCTCGTCATGTCGGCTAAACACCCAATCATCGCTGTGACCGGTTCATCTGGCGCAGGCACAACCACGACCTCCGAAGCGTTTCGCAAGATGTTCAATATGATGAACATCAAAGCCTCTTGGTTAGAGGGCGATAGCTTTCACCGCTTCACGCGGCCAGAGATGGATGTTGAGATCCGTAAAGCACGTGAACAAGGTCGTCATATTAGCTACTTTGGCCCCACGGCCAACGACTTCCCACGCCTTGAGCAATTTTTTAAAGAATATGGCGAACAAGGCACCGGCAAGTATCGTCGTTATCTACACACCTTTGATGAAGCCGTGCCTTATAATCAAATGCCGGGCACCTTCACTCCCTGGCAAGATCTGCCTGAAAATACCGACGTATTATTTTATGAAGGCTTGCATGGCGGAGTGGTGGATGGTGACGTCAATGTCGCCCAACATGTTGATTTACTGATCGGCATGGTGCCTATCGTTAACTTGGAGTGGATTCAAAAGTTTGTCCGCGATACGCGCGACCGCGGCCATTCCCGCGAGGCCGTTACGGACTCCATTGTGCGTTCCATGGACGATTACTTGCACTATATTACGCCGCAGTTTTCTCGCACGCATATTAACTTCCAACGCGTCCCAACCGTAGATACATCTAACCCGCTGAATGCAAAAGGGATCCCGTCACTCGACGAAAGTTTTGTCGTGATCCGCTTTCGTGGCATGAAGAACGTCGATTTTCCTTATTTACTGCAAATGATCAGTGGCGCCTTTATGTCTCGGCACAACACGCTGGTCGTGCCCGGCGGTAAAATGGGATTTGCGATGGAGCTGATTATTCGCCCCTTGATCCAACAGTTGATTGAGAAAGGCAAGATAGGTTAAGCGCCGTAGCGCACTTAACGTGTATTACTTCTCAGGTCGTGATCTTAGCCACATTTTTGCCGAATTTTTAGGCGGTTGGCTTAGATCAAAATCAAGAAATCCAGATAGAAAAAAGATACACTCTTGTTAACATACAGTGAGCTTGTAGCCTGCGCCAAGACCTCGTATTCTGTGCATTGGACTGATGGGTTTCCATTCAGACAAAGACAGGACGTCGTTGCCGGGCAACACATGCAGAGGAAATAAGTTATATGGTTCCAGGAAAACCTCAAACAGACCCTACACTCGAGTGGTTCCTTTCACATTGTCATATTCACAAGTACCCGTCCAAAAGTACTCTGATCCATGCAGGGGAAAAGGCGGAGACCTTGTACTACATCGTGAAAGGTTCTGTGGCCGTACTAATCAAAGATGAAGAAGGCAAGGAGATGATCCTGTCTTACCTTAACCAAGGTGACTTCATCGGCGAACTTGGTCTGTTCGAAGAGGACCAAGAGCGCACCGCATGGGTACGTGCGAAATCACCTTGCGAAGTGGCAGAAATTTCATTCAAGAAATTCCGCCAGCTGATCCAAGTTAACCCAGACATTTTGATGCGTCTCTCCTCTCAGATGGCGCGTCGCCTGCAAGTGACCAGCCAGAAAGTGGGAGACCTTGCCTTCCTGGACGTGACCGGCCGCATTGCACAAACCCTACTGAACTTGGCGAAGCAACCTGACGCCATGACTCACCCTGACGGCATGCAAATCAAGATCACGCGTCAGGAAATCGGTCAAATTGTTGGCTGTTCGCGTGAGACGGTTGGGCGTATCCTTAAAATGCTGGAAGAGCAGAATCTTATCTCAGCTCACGGTAAAACCATTGTGGTTTACGGCACACGCTAATCCTCGCGTGTTGCGATAAAACCGGCGCTTTTGCGTCGGTTTTTTATTTTTATTGACTGGAAACTCATTACCTAAGTTCTACACTTCAAAAACGACCCATCTAACAACTGATTAACAGGATGTCGTTTATGAGAAGCTTACGTCACACCCTTGCTGCATTGCTACTCGCGGCGGTTTCTTCAACTGCTGCGGCGAATATCACCATTGTCCACCCAGAACCACGGGCTGGCTCTGCCCTCGATTTATACGCTATCGACTTGATTGAGTTTTTAGCGGAAAAATCGGGTGAGTCTGTCACGTTACAGGCCTTTCAAGGCCAAATTGGCTCTCAGTCTCGTAAAGTAGAAATGCTGAAACAAGGACGACTGACGGTAGATTGGCTCGGGGCCGACCGTACCCTTGAGTCAGAGTTACTTCCCATCCGTTATCCAGTTTTTCGGGGTCTCTTAGGCCATCGCTTGTTCATTACTAATCAAGCCACCGAACCCAAGCTTGCACAAATCAGTGACCAAGCAGGGCTCAATAATCTGACCATGATCCAAGGGCAAGGCTGGGCCGATGTGAAGGTCTTGCAGTCAGCGGGATTTCGGGTTCGAGAAATTTCAAGCTTTGAGAATATCTTTAAAGCCGTCGATACCGGACGGGCAGACCTCTTCCCGCGTGCGCTTATCGAACCTTTTAGCGAACTGGCAGAGCGACCTCAATATGCAAATCTGTTGGTCGATCCGCACTTAATGCTGATCTATCGCTTCCCGATGTTCTTGTTTGTATCGCCCCAAAACCCAGAGGTGGCGACCATGCTCAATGATGCCTTTGCGGCCGCCTATCAAGACGGATCCTTCATCGAATTTTTTGAGAATGCGCCTCTGGTAAAAGAGACCTTTGAGAAAGCCA
Source organism: Salinivibrio sp. PR932 (assembly GCF_001996125.1). Taxonomy (NCBI): domain Bacteria; kingdom Pseudomonadati; phylum Pseudomonadota; class Gammaproteobacteria; order Vibrionales; family Vibrionaceae; genus Salinivibrio; species Salinivibrio sp. PR932. The sequence continues at coordinate 33,989 of NZ_MUFM01000011.1, forward strand.
ATATTGGTGAGCGCACCTTTATTCGCGTCGACAACCCACATCTGAGTAATGAAACTCAGGCGATTGACGATAAATTCTGGCTCGATATTGAAAGTCGCTAAACACAGCCACCCAAAAAAGGAGAGCATCGCTCTCCTTTTCTTCTCTCGCCACTATTGATGCGTACTTTCAAAGATTTTATCAGCCGAGGCGGCGACAAAACCTTGATAAAGTTCACCGTCCGGAAGCGGATACCGTTTCGCAAACTCGTAGAACCCCCCCGGAATATCATGGCGTGCATCGCTAAATTGCACCGGCACGCGATCAGCCATCGTCGAGGATTGCTCCAAAAAGACTGATGCATCCCCTTTGACCTCCCCGCCAGATTCGTTAATGGTAAAACCATTTTGGCGCAAGGTATCGTTAACCGCTTGACAGCTATCATGGTTGTTCAGCTGATTCACGCTGACGGTAAAGTGGTTCGCCCCATAGCCATGCGCTGCCACCCAAGCTGCATATTCACTTTCATCCGCTAACGTCTTGTAGGTTTGCCAATCCAACTCCCACAAACGTCCTTGATGAAGAAAATCGCTCCCTTTCAGCGCATCATCGTCTACATTCGCCACTAAGTCGCGCACGATGGATTGCAATGTTGTCGAGCATTGGCCCACCATCAATTCACTAATAAACACTTTCGGCATCAAAGGGTCGGGATGCTCGTAGTGACGTGCGTTGAGCTTCTTCGCTTCAAAGGTGTACTCACCTTTCGGTTCATAGCCCAACGCAATAAAAGGACGGGCAAGCTTGTCCAGCCCTACATTAGGCAGTGCAAAGGTGCGCAGTGCAATGTGATCATTGATCAGGGGTTGGCCTTCTTCGAGCAACCCATGCACTTTCTGCGCAGAAGGGCAAAGACGCTGGGTGTAGTCTTGCCACAGTCTGTCAAATAACGCTTGGCAACTATCCATGTTGTTCTCCTTAATCAAGAGGCGTGATCCCCGGCGCAAAGCTCTCGGGCAAGGTGACCTGCTCGCCTTCCATCGATGCCATAGGGTAGGCACAATAATCGGCGGCATAATAAGCACTTGGACGCAGGTTACCCGACGCGCCCGGACCACCAAATGGTGCATCCCCACTGGCACCGGTCAATTGACGGTTACGGTTTACAATACCGGCGCGAATATGGTCAAGGAAGTATTGCCATTCACCATCGTCGTCACTGATAAGGCCTGCCGATAAGCCGTAGCGGGTATCATTCGCTTTCGTCAATGCATCGGCCATATCGGTGTAACGCTGCACCTGCAATAAAGGACCGAAGTATTCTTCATCGGGTAACTCGGCGATCCCGCTAACATCAATGATCCCCGGCGAGATCACGGCATCATGGCGATGTTCACAAGCGACGACTGGCTTGCCACCGAGATCGATCAGTTTTTGCTGAGTGGCTAAGATCCCTTCGGCTGCCGCCACAGAGATCTGTGCGCCCATAAAGGGCGCCGGATCATCGAATTGGCCGCCCACACGGATCGTTTTAGTCCACGCTGCCAAGCGCGCCAAGATCTTGTCACCCACCTCCCCTTTAGGAAGAAGCAAACGACGTGCACACGTACAACGCTGACCGGCACTGAGGTAAGCCGATTGAATAATGGTATAAACCGTGGCATCCACACCACTATGTTTATCACTGATAACCAGTGGGTTATTGCCCCCCATTTCCAATGCCAGCATTTTGTCCGGTTGGCCGGCAAACTGGCGATGGAGGATGTGTCCGGTGTTGGCACTCCCGGTAAATAGAAGGCCATCAATACCTCGCGCTTGTGCTAGCGCTTCGCCGGTATCACGACCCCCTTGCACCAAGTTAATCAGCCCAGCAGGTAGACCGGCTTCTAACCAGTAGCCAAGGGTTTGTTCAGCCACTTTAGGCGTCAGTTCGGATGGCTTGAAAACCACACTGTTTCCGGCCAATAGTGCCGGGACAATATGGCCATTAGGCAAGTGACCGGGGAAATTATACGGCCCAAACACTGCCATCACACCAAGGGGACGATGCCGCAGTACAGCTTGCGTACCATTGACGTCTTTTTCCCGCGATCCTGTACGTTCATGGTAAGCGCGCAGCGAAATGGCAATTTTACCCACCATGGCGCCCACTTCGGTTTTGGTTTCCCAAAATGGCTTACCGGTTTCTTCAGCGATGGTACGCGCCAGATCGTCGGTATTGGCTTTCACAATTTCAGCGAAGCGTTCTACCAAGGCTTGGCGCTCGGCAAAATCGGTATTCCGCCAAGTAAGAAAGGCTTGTCGTGCCGCGCTTACCGCTTGTTCAACCTGCGGTTTCGTGGCTTCATTGCCTTGCCAAATACAACGGCTATCAAAAGGGTTTAGCGAAGTCATGACGTCGCCTTCACCCGGCGTCCATTCACCATTGATCAAATGGCCTGCGGTTTGATGTGTCATCCTTACTCCTCCATCGCGATCAAACGGAGTCGATCGCCGTCTTTAACTTGCAGCGCTTCGGCAACCTCTGGCGCAATCACAACGTGATTGGTTTCCGGATCAAGTGCCGCTTTCGCCGCAGTCGCGCGGAAGCCCGCAAAATCGGTATTCGAAATTAAGTAGTGCTGAGCACTGCTATGCTCACGCACGCTAGCCGTCGCATTAAATGAATGGCGGACCGATTCGATATTGTGGCGCAAACACTCGACCGTTGGACCGGCATCAAAGATGTCCACATATCCTCGGCATGAAAAGCCTTCTTTCTCCAACAGACGCAGTGCTGGCCGTGTTTTCGGGTGCACTTGTCCAATCACAGCACGCGCTTCTTCACTCAACAGACTGACGTAAATCGGCAACTTAGGCATTAAGTCGGCAATAAACCCTTTCGCACCGATACCGGTTAGGTAATCGGCCAAAGTAAAGTCAATCGAAAAGAAGTTGTCCTTAAGCCACTGCCAGAACGGCGAATTGCCATCATCATCAGACACGCCACGCATTTCGGCAAAAATCACATCCGCAAAGCGCTCAGGAAACTCAGCGAGCATCAAGAAGCGACACTTGGAAAGCAGTTTACCGTTGAGGCCACCTCGAAACTCAGGACGCAAAAACAGGGTGCAAATTTCCGTCGCTCCGGTGTAGTTGTTACCAAACGTCAGCACTTCAACAATGTTATGGACATTGAGCTTGCGCGATGAGTGCACCACTTTAGTTAAGTGATAACTATAAAAGGGGCTATCGAGGCCGATTGCCGCCTCGATCCCCGTGGTGCCCGCAACCTCACCTGTTTCGGTATCTTCGGCCACCATCAGGTAGCCTTCCATGCCAGGGCTAGTGACGTGCTTGGCAAAGCTTTCTAGCGAATTGTTGATACGTCCTTGTAGCAAATCGGCATCAACCGGCAATGAGGTAAATCCATGACCGGACTCTTCCGCACACAACATCAGTGCATCAAAATCTGACGCACGGATAGGCCGAATAACTAACATCTCAAATCCCTCCGAGTGTAAAGGCCGCCTTATGCAGCAACGACCTTCGCAATAGCACGATCAAGGCGCGCCATACCTTCTTCAATATCCGCTTTGGTAATCACCAATGATGGGGTGAAACGCACCACATTCGGGCCCGCGACCAGCACCAGCAAGCCTTCCTCACCGGCCGCCACTAAGATGTCTCGCGCACGCCCTTCCCACTCCTTGTTGAGTGCCGCGCCAAGCAACAAACCTTTACCGCGCACTTCACTGAAGATGCCGTATTTATCGTTGATCGCTTCTAGACCATCGCGGAACCACTGTTCGCGCTCAATAACACCGTCAAGAACCTCGGGTTTGGTCACTTCGTCCACCACCGCTTCTGCGACCGCACATGCCAAGGGGTTACCGCCATAGGTTGAGCCATGCGTCCCCGGTTTCATGTGTGCCGCTAGGGCTTCGGTGGTCAACATGGCACCAATCGGGATCCCCCCACCCAGTGACTTAGCGGTGGCTAAGATATCGGGAGCGACGCCCGATTGTTGATACGCATAGAAGGTGCCCGTACGGCCATTACCGGTTTGCACTTCATCGAAGATCAGCAAGGCATTGTGTTTGTCACACAGCTCACGTACACCTTCCAAGAAACCCGGCTCTGGAGGAATAATGCCGCCTTCACCTTGCAGTGGCTCCATCATCACCGCACAAGTGCGATCGGAGATATGATCAGCCAGCGCTGCTAAGTCATTGTATGGCAGGTGGGTAATATCACCCGGCTTAGGACCAAAACCGTCAGAATAAGCAGGTTGACCGCCCACGGTGACCGTGAAGAAGGTGCGACCATGGAAACCTTTGCTAAACGCAATGATTTCGCTTTTGTGCTCGCCGTGTTCTTCTTTTGCCCAGCGGCGCGCCAACTTTAGCGCTGCTTCGTTCGCTTCGGCGCCAGAGTTTGCGTAGAAAACACGATCCGCAAATGACAACTCAGTGAGGCGCTTTGCAAGACGCAATGCAGGTGCATTCGTCATGACGTTGCTTAAGTGCCAAAGCTTTTGAGCTTGCTCAGTCAACGCATCCACCATGACGGGATGACAATGGCCCAAACAGCTCACCGCAATCCCACCCGCAAAGTCGACGTACTCTTGCCCTTCTTGGTCCCAAATGCGGGAGCCTTTGCCGTGATCTGGGATCATGGGCATCGGGTTGTAGCAAGGTACCATCACTTCATCAAAGAGTTTACGTTCTACTTTTTTGTCCATCGTCATCACTCAATCCTTCTGTGTTTTTTCCATGACGCATAGTATTTACATTCTTTTAACCGCGGCAATAGCAGATTATTTTTTCTTTTCAGCAGAATAACAAATACCATGCAAATTAGAGATATAGTTATGCACAAAGTGTGAGGCGAAAGAAGCGCCTAATCAGCAAGGCTGAGATGCCTGTAAGGCATGAGTGGTGCGGGATGACGGTGATGGCTGCATAAGGTTGCAGCCACTGATAATCACGTCAGAAAAAACGAAATGTGAAAATAGTGATAAAGATCGCTATTTTTTGTAACTATTGCTGTAAGAAATTCGCCAGTAAGTCATGGCCGTGTTCAGTCAAAATGCTCTCCGGATGGAATTGTACCCCCTCAATTGGCAGGGTTCGGTGCTTCAATCCCATAATGATTTGGCGACCATCGGGCTCAGTGGTGGTCGCTGTCACGGTCAAACAATCAGGCAGGGTTTGCGGGTCAACCACCAACGAGTGATACCGTGTGACGATAAACGGACTGGGTAAGCGGTTAAATACCCCTTGATGATCATGTTCGACCAACGACGTCTTACCGTGCATCACCGCATTGGCGCGGATCACCGACGCACCAAAGACCTGTGCAATGGACTGATGGCCAAGACACACGCCTAAAATCGGTATCTGTCCGGCAAAATGGCGAATGACCTCGAGAGAAATCCCCGCCTCATTCGGCGTACAAGGACCAGGAGAGATCACTAAATGGGAGGGCTCCATCGCCTCAATGTCTGCGATAGCCAACTCGTCATTGCGTTTAACACACACGTCCACGCCCAATTGGCAAAAGTACTGATAGAGGTTGTAGGTAAAGGAGTCGTAATTATCGATGATAAGAAGCACTGTGCTGCGCCATCCGATTGAAAACCGGAATGATGCTAACACAGTGCCTGACAAGCGTCATCCGCGGGCGGTGTTGCCACTGCCCGCAGTGATTAAATTAACGTAGTTGGCAACGGAAGCCGGTGTAACGGACCGACATGGGCTGACTCGCCGGCGCACTGCCACAATAGACGGGGATCAAACCCAGCGCTTTCACAGTGACCTCGATACGATCATCTTTATCAAGTTTCAGCCCTTTTACCAATGGGCTTTGCGTATCAAAGGTGCGTTGTGAGCGCCATTTCATCCAAGCGTGATCAGGACTTTTTTGTCCATTCAGCATCGGAATAATCGGCAAAATACTGCGGTTATTAATGGTAACCGATACAGGCACAACCGGATCCGGATACGCCAAAGACACAATCACAGGGTCATGATCTGACGAAGAGAACGGATTGGTCGATTTCACCAAATCCCCAGTGTAACGACGACCGTATTCAAACAAGGTGCTTTCGACCGAGTTGATGTGCCAGTCTTCCACACCGACGACTTTTTCCGCCAAGCTAGCGCTGGCGATGGCGTGGTCGAGACTCCCCAATTCACCCGAGTACGAGTAGGAATAGGCTTTATCACCCAATCGCGCCGTGGCGAGATTGATATAGCCCAGGCCTTTCTCTACCGCTTGTGCGGTCGGATGCATAGGTACACCGCGAATTTCCGTGCCTGCGGCTGTCATGATATCGCGCTGATTCGGCTGACGTTGGTAGTCGGTTAATACACGGACCGGATCTTCTTTCGCGTACGCATTGAGATCGCCAAGGATCAATACGTCTCCATCCAGCTGCTGCAGACGATCGCGTAATGTCACTGCCGCGGAGACACGGAAAGCATTACAATGTCCTTGTAAATCTGCGGTATCCGTCTCGAATTCACCCGCGATCCAATCTTCATAACAGCCTGATCCTTTCGACTTAAAGTGGTTAACCACAATATGTAACGGCTCGCCATTAATGCTAAACGCTTGCAGCAGGCTGTCGCGTTGATACTTATTAAGCTCGCGCGTTTCGCCCTCAGGGTTTTCACCACTTATATGCTGCTCGGGCATAGCAACCGCTTGTGCGTCACCGGCTAACGAGACTTTTGCAGGGCGGTAAATCATGCCGACCATGATCGCATCAGAGCCAAAAAACGCGCCCTGATTTTTCACCGCATCGCTAGGTTCAACAAACTGATAATGGTCTGCAGGATCCGCAAACTCTGCGTTGAGGTGGGTCACCAAATCGGCAATGGCGCTTCCAGCTTCAAACCCATTATTTTCAAGTTCCATCAAGCCAACGATATCAGCATCCATCGCGCGGAGGGCATTGACAATCTTGGTACGTTGGAGCTCAAACTCAGCGGCGGTTTTAGCGCCTCGGTTGCAACCACGCTTGGCGTCCGCATGGTCGCGATCTTTACAGGTGACATTTAAAGGGCCACCAATGGCGCTGGCACTGGTGAAATAGTTGAGTACGTTAAAGCTGGCGACTTTAATGTCGGTATTCGGTACCGTCGCGGGTGCATCTTGACGATCGTGAAGGTGTACAATGTCACCGGCGGTAATGGTGTTGGTCGCCACTAAACGGTACTGATCGTAGCTAAAGCCCATCACGCCAGACAAATGCTCAATACGATCGCCAATACGTAGATAGCCTTGCTCAGCGTCGAGTCCAGGGAAATAGGGAATTTGTCCATCTTTGGCTTTTTGATCACTTTCGATATAAAGCTGATTCGCCGCATTGTTCGCCGCAAGCGCTTTCGCTTCGTCGGTTAACGCTGGATAAAGTTGCGTGGGTTTAAATAAAGGAGTGCGGTGCGTTAACACCATATTGTTGCGAAACGCGTCGTAGTCAAAGCCAAAATTACGGGTGATCACCAGCTCACTGTCCGCGTCCATGGTCACATACATGCCTTCGTAACGCTCAAGTGCATCCTTTAACGACTCACCGTGATCCACACGAATGGCAGTCGGGGCCAACGGGCCATAATACGGGCCCTTAGCCACTTGATTATCGGTCACACCCAATTGCGTATGACCATAATACTCTTTGACCTTACCACTGGCACATAAGGTGTCACCGGGCTGCAAATTGAGAGCATCAGCGTCCCGCAAGTACACAAACAAGCCATCGGACGTGGCGCGATTGCCATCCCCTTGAGGATCTTGAATCCAAACCCCTTTATAAAGGCCTTGGGTCACCGCAGTGACCACACCTTGTACCGCATAGGTTTTATCGGAGCTGTATTTGCCCGCCGGGACCAATGGGCTGCGCTCACCGTCACCTTGGATCGCATAAATGGGCGTGGTGGGCGTCATACCGCACTGGTAGGTTTGCTCGAGGGGGGCTTTGGCGGCCGCGGGCATGGCGAGTCCCGCCATCATCAATGCTAGCGGCGACCACATCAGTGGCTTTTTCATACCTGTTCCTTCACGTAGTTTGAGTGATTACTCGAATTTCGCGCGCATTATTAACGATGGATACACAGAATGGCGTGATTTGGCTCGCATCAGAAACAGTTACTATTGATGGACTTATAAGAAGTGAGAGTTGGGTTCCGGTCTGATCAAAAAAGCAGCGGAATCGGCCGCTGCTTTTTTATACCGTCATATTCGTGTGCTACACGCGTGGAACAAAACCCACGGCGTCATACACTTTACGCAAGGTTTGCTGTGCGCGTGCCGATGCATGCTCAGCACCTTTTTGCATCACACTGTCGAGCAGTGCACGGTCAGCGCGGTACTCATGATAACGCGCTTGGAGAGGCTCGAGCATCGCCACCACCGCTTCAGCCGTATCTTTTTTCAGATGGCCATACATTTTGCCTTCGTAGGCTTTTTCTAGTGCGGCAATTGACTCACCGGTCGCCCCGGACAGCAAACCAAGCAAGTTAGAGACACCCGGCTTTTGCTCGATATCAAAATGGACACGCGGAGGTTCTTCCGAGTCGGTAACCGCACGTTTGATTTTCTTGGCAATGGCTTTGGGATCTTCGAGCAAACCAATCACGTTATTACGGTTATCATCCGACTTCGACATTTTCTTGGTCGGATCTTGCAAGCTCATCACCCGAGCATTCACATCAGGAATGTAAGGCTCAGGCATGGTAAAGACATCGCCGTAACGGTTGTTAAAGCGCGTGGCAATGTCACGGGCAAGTTCTAGGTGCTGCTTCTGATCATTACCTACAGGCACTTGATTGGTTTGATACAGCAAAATATCTGCCGCCATCAGCACTGGATATCCAAATAGACCGGCGTTGATATTCTCAGCATGACGCTGCGATTTATCTTTAAACTGAGTCATGCGGTTCAGCTCACCCATTTGGGTGTAACAGTTCAATACCCAGCCCAATTGCGCATGCTCTGGCACGTGCGATTGTACAAACAAGTTACTTTTCTCGGGGCTCACGCCCACCGCCAAGCACAACGCCAGCGCATCCAAGGTTGCTTCGCGTAACGCATCCGCATCTTGATGAACGGTAATCGCATGCAAATCCACCACACAGTATTGGCAGTCATAATCATCTTGCATCTGTTCCCACTGACGCAGCGCGCCTAGATAGTTACCGATACTTAGTTCACCCGAGGGCTGCACACCACTCAGTACAATGGGTTTTGAAGATTGACTCATGATGATTAGGTTCCTTTACGCGTTGCCCAACCGGGCGGTAGTTATGTTGCTATATAATCGTTATGCTTGGTGGCTGGCGACCACGGCTTGTAGCTCACTGAATGAATCCAGCACATAGTCAGGACGGCTATCGCTAATCGGTTCACCGTAGTTGTAGCCATAGGTTAACCCGACAGAAGCGATGCCTGCATTCTGGGCTGCCAAAATGTCATTTTTTGAATCACCGACCATCAACATTTGTGCATTGGTTAAGCCATGCTTGTCTCGCAAATGGTGCAACCCTTCTGGGTTTGGCTTGTTGGTCGGTAAGCTATCGCCTCCCAACACATCGGTAAACAAGGCTGCTAATCCTAAGTCTTCTAGGATGGCGGGCACAAATGCCACGGGTTTGTTTGTCACCACACCCAGTTGATAACCTTGCTGATGCAGCGCGACCAAGGTGTCTTTCACGCCCGGATACAGCACGGTTTTTTCATGGCCGTTATTGTCGTAGTGGAAGTTAAAACGCTCACGGGCACGAGCGACCAAATCGGCATCCAAGTCAGTGGCAAAATCATGACGACGCGACAGCGCACGACGGATCATAATATCGGCACCGTTACCAATCCAACCTGTAACTTGTTCCACCGTCACGGTGGGCATGTCCAAGTCGGCCAGCATCATCTGTAACGCTTGAGTTAAGTCCGGTACGCTGTCGACCAAGGTACCATCGAGGTCGAAGGCAATATAACGAAGGCTCATACTACTTACCTATTTACAGTTGCAAGCGCGGTGCGCATCTCATCAATGGCCGCTTTATAGTCGGGTTGCCCAAAAATCGCAGAACCGGCAACAAACATATCTGCCCCTGCTTGGGCAATCTCGGCGATATTGTCAGCTTTCACACCGCCATCAATTTCCAGTCGGATGTCTCGACCGCTGGCATCAATACGTGCGCGCACGTCACGCAGTTTATCCAAGGTGCTTGGAATAAACGATTGGCCACCAAAACCGGGATTCACGGACATCAACAAAATCATGTCGAGTTTGTCCATCACGTAATCAAGATAATGCAGTGGTGTGGCGGGATTAAATACCAGCCCGGCTTTCATGCCGTGATCTTTAATCAATTGTAAGGTGCGATCGATATGGTCACTGGCTTCAGCGTGGAAGGTTATCATATCGGCGCCAGCTTTGGCGAAGTCGGGAATAATGCGGTCCACCGGCTTAACCATGAGGTGCACGTCAATCGGGGCGGTAATGCCGTAATCGCGCAGCGCCTGACAAATCGGCGCGCCAAAGGTGAGATTAGGCACGTAATGGTTATCCATTACATCAAAGTGGATCACATCTGCACCCGCGGCGAGTACCTTTTCTACATCCTCGCCCAAGCGCGCAAAATCTGCTGATAAAATCGATGGCGCGATCAAAAAATCCGTCATAGTTGTCGCCTCACTTGCCAAAAAGTCGCCGCAATTCTACCCGATCTCGCTCGCGCTGTCTTATTCGATCCCGCTTTTCTACCTGAACAGCTGACAAAATACATACCCCCAACTAGGGTTGGATAAGAGCGACAAAAAAGGAGGCATCATGACAACAAAATTAGGCGTTTGGGACGTCATCAAAAGTGTGATTGCCGCGCTTTTTGGTGTGCAGTCGGAGCAAAACCGCCAACGCGATTTTGCTCAAGACTCACCCGCTGCATACATCGTGATAGGCGTGGTGATGATTGGTGTATTTGTCGCAACTTTGCTTGCCATTGTCGGCATGATTACCTAATGCCGCTTTTCAGTTAGGGTTGGGGTGCAAACAGTGCCAACAGCTCATCCACTTTATTACGCCCATTCCCATTGCGGCTAATGGTGCGTTTGACTCGTACCACGTTGAAGGTCGCACCACGATATAAACGGCGGGTATAAGGGGTGTCGTGGTTTGAAATAAGAACCGGGATCCCACCCGCCATCGCTGCCTGCTCTGCATGCTCGGCCAATAACGCTTGATCATCCAGCGTAAAGCCGTTGGTGGCATAGGTGGTAAAATTCGCCGTTGCGGTTAAAGGCGCATAAGGAGGATCGCAATACACCACGTCGCCCAGCTTAGCGCGAGCAAAACTTTCCGCATACCCTTCACACACAAACTCTGCCCGTTGTGCTTTTTCGGCAAAAAAGAACAGCTCTTTTTCAGGAAAGTACGGTTTCTTGTAAGACCCAAAGGGAACATTAAATCCGCCTTTTTTGTTGTAACGGCACAGGCCATTGAAGCCGTGACGATTCATGTACAAGAAATAGAGCGAGCGAAGATACGGATCTTGCGTGGCATTAAAGTCTTCCCGCACTTGCAAATATTGCGCTTTTTGATTGTAGTCTTGACAGAAAAAGGCGCGTGCATCATCGACAAACCGTGCTGGGGTTTGTTTGATAATGTTATAGAGATTAATCAAGTCGGGATTAATATCAGCCAAGATATAGCGGTCATAGTCGGTGTTTAAAAACACCGACCCTGCGCCGACAAAAGGCTCGATCAGCGTGTCCCCTTCGGGAAGATGACGGCGAATGTCATCGACCAGCGAATACTTACCGCCAGCCCACTTTAGAAACGCGCGATGCTTTTTCATTGCCCCTTGTCATTCTCCGCGATATGAAAGGGGGCGGATTGTACCTTATTTTGTTTCATCAATCAGCGGATTTTACTGCCCATTTGCACGATTGATTTCACGGTGAATTTGGCTAAATGATTTCACGAATGGCTGCAGCGCACGGACATTATCGGCCAGCGTGAGTTCTGCGCGACGCGCCGCGGTGACACTCTCATAATCGCCCAGTAATACCATGTACCAAGTGCCGCCATTTCGGCGAGTTTGATAAACCTGAGCACGCCCCTCCAGTTGATAGTTCGCAATCAAATCAACTGCATCTTGGCGCGATTGTAAGGCGGCCAGCTGTAACGCATAGCGCTGCGCAGGCACCGCCAGCAGAGCTTGGGCATCTAATGGCAAGGTCTGGTTCGCGGACGCTGGCTGAGATGCAGCTTCCGGTTGCGCTGTTTGGCTTGGAGCGGCAGGCTCTGGGCGGCTGTCTGGTGCCGCCGGAGTAGGCGGTGTTTGTGCCAGCTCAGGGATCAAGGGTTCGTCAACGGCCTCAGTACCATCACCACCTGCATCCTGCTCTTCAATCATGGCATCGACCACGTCATCAGGCACGACAACGCGTTTGCCTTCATCTCCGCGGCCAACCGTCAAGCCTTCGCCATTAACCTCTTCTGGCAATGAGACTGTGTCCTCAGTCACCGAGCCTGACTGGCTAGTGCGGTTTGAAGTACTGGCTGGGTTTTGGTCCATGCCTTTCTCGGTGCCTTGGCCAGCAGTCACGGCGCTCTCTGGCTCGCCCTGCTGTTCGCGGAGTAAGTCATCAAGATTCTTTAACCCTTCTGGCAATACCATGCCCGAGGACTGATCATCACTTGGGCTCGGGAAGTACCACCAAATCACACCAGCACCCACGACCATGAGCACCACGGCCAATACCAGCATGGTAAAGGGTTTATTACGCGAGGGCTTTTTCTTCTCGTCACTCACTGTGCCTGTCTCCTGATTGTCCTTGCCCATGATCATGCCCGGATAGAGGGTTTGATTGGCCAGCTTGGCCAGCCATTGTTTTTTCTTGGTCGCATCAATGCGTCGGGTCACCGCCAACACATCGATAAACATTTCTTCCTCTCCCTCATTTAAGGGCGAGACTTCTAACTCTAACGGCTTTTGGCCTTGGCCATATGACACCTGACGAAGCCACTTGTTCAACTTTCCGGGCAACGCAAAAAGCACCACATTGATGCGCCAATGATCTTGGTTTTGTGCCTGTAAAACCAGTGCCCAAAGTTCAGACAATAAATTCGGGCTAAGACGGTGGGCATCATCAATGACAATTAACGCATCACATCCACTGTCGCCTAGCATCATCGTCAGACTGTCGACTAGCGGATCGGCCTCATTAAAGACGCCATCTTTGACAATTTGACGAAGCAAAATAGCACGGCGTTGTGCATCATTTTGTGCCGTGTGACACACCAGTAAGGAGTGGACCGACGCGTCGGCCCATTGCTCCATATAGCGCTCACTGAGCCAGGTTTTACCCGCGCCAGTCGGACCGGTGACCTGGATAAGGTTAGAGCTAAAGCGGGTAAGAAACTGCAGGCGTGATAAGAGCTGGGTTTGGCTTTCCAGCTCCAAGGCCAAAGTATCAAAGGTGTTTGTCATGCATTCAATGGTTAACCGGCATCAATCACATCCGCTAACAGCTGATGTGGAACATCTGCAACCACTTGCGCTTGGCCGATCGCTGTTGGCAGTACCAAACGCAACTGTCCTGAAAGCACTTTTTTATCACGCATCATGTGCTTAATAAAAGCATCGTAGTTCATCTGGACAGGGACGTGCACGGGAAGCTGCGCTTTTTCGAGCAAGGCAGTGATGCGGGACACACTTTGTTCGTCCAGCAAACCATGACGTTGTGCCGTGTGAGCAGCAAGCACGGTGCCCGTTGCAACCGCTTCACCATGTAACCAGTTGCCGTAGCCCATCTCCGCTTCAATCGCATGACCAAAGGTGTGGCCCAGATTAAGCAGAGCACGTACACCGGCTTCGGTTTCATCTTGCGCAACCACATCAGCTTTGATTTGACAGCAGCGACGAATCGCATAACTTAACGCGTCGGGTGACAAGGCGGTCAACGCCGCCATTTCGCTATCGAGCCAGTCAAAAAAAGGCGCGTCGGCGATAATGCCGTATTTGATTACCTCAGCCATTCCCGCCGCAAACTCTCGATCTGGGAGAGTGCAGAGTACCTGAGTGTCAATCACCACCGCTTTGGGTTGGTAAAACGCACCAATCATATTTTTACCCAAAGGATGATTGATGGCCGTTTTCCCGCCAACTGACGAGTCAACCTGCGCCAATAAGGTGGTGGGAACTTGAATAAAATCTACCCCGCGTTGATAACAAGCGCTGGCAAAGCCAACGATATCACCAATCACACCGCCACCCAGTGCCACCAGCACCACATCGCGATTGTAGTTATTTTCAAGTAGGAAGGTATTGATAGTATTGAAGGTTTCTAGCGATTTGTACGCTTCACCATCGGGTAAGCTAAGGCAGGCGACATCTTGTGCCCCTGCCTGCTTAAGCGTCGAGACCAGTTTCTCGCCATATAATGGCATCACTGTCTCGTTGCTTATCACAGCAACCCGACGCGAACGTACGTTTTCAAACAAGCTGGCATCTGCCAGCAGCCCTTCGCCGATAGAGATAGGGTAGCTACGCGCCCCTAACTGAACATCTATCCGTTCCATGGTCGGGTCCTGTGTCTGGGATTAGTGCTGCTCTAACAACTCGATGATTTGATTCGCGACCACTTTGGCGCTTTGATCATCAGTACGCACCACATAATCAGCAATTTCTTCATAAAGTGGGTTGCGCTCTTGCGCGAGTGATTCCAACACTTCACGGGGTTGATCGGTTTGAAGCAAAGGACGTTTTTTATCGCGTTGTGTACGCGCCAGCTGCTTCTCGATAGTGGTTTCTAAGTACACCACTACACCACGAGCAGAGAGACGGTTACGGCTTTCTTTACTCATGATAGAGCCGCCGCCGGTCGCTAGCACGATACCTTGCTTCTCAGTCAGGTCGTTAATCACGTTCTCTTCACGTTGACGAAAACCTTCTTCTCCCTCAACGTCGAACACCCATGCAATGTCTGCCCCAGTTCGATCTTCAATCACTGAGTCAGAATCATAAAATTCCATGTGAAGTTGTTGAGCGAGATGACGACCAATTGTGCTTTTACCAGCCCCCATAGGGCCTACCAAAAAGATATTTCGTTTTTCAGCCATTTTAAGCAATTTTACGCGCGGTTAAATAAAACAACACCGCCCGCAGGCTTGATGTAGAAAAGCCCGAGGCGCCAATTCCTCACAGATAATTCGTGATCAGACTAAAAATTATCTCAGGACAGTGGCCCCTTTGGCAACACCTAACCTACCCTGTGACGATTTTAGGGGTCACAAAGATCAGAAGCTCGCGTTTTGCATGATCTTTCAGACGGTGTTTGAACAGATTTCCAAACAGAGGAATATCCCCGAGTAATGGCACCTTGGTTTCTTTGTTAATCATGGTGTGTTGGAAGATCCCTCCCAGCACCACCGTTTCACCATTCCGCGCCAATACCTGCGTATTAATGCGCTTGGTACTGATCGACATGGCCTCCCCTTTACCTGCCACCACCGACTTCTCCGGCATATCTTGGGTGACTTTCAAATCCAGCACTAACTCATTCTCTGGGGTAATTTGGGGCGTCACGGTAAGGCTAAGTACTGCTTTTTTAAACGACACCGCCACAGCACCGCTGGAAGAGGCTTCAAGATAAGGTAACTCGGTCCCCTGCTCGATATATGCCGCTTTTTTATTGGTGGTGATTAAGCGTGGGCTCGATACAATTTCTGCTTTGTTTTCGCTTTCCAGCGCCGATAACTCGAGATCGAGCAATAAATCACTGCCCAATTTAGCCACTTGCAGGGCCAGACTTGACGCAGCAGGGTTGGAGGCGGCCAAGTTCACATTCAAAAAATTGTCCACCGGCAGAGAATCATTGCCCGATCCGGTTAATGCCTCATCATCGGAATTGTACATATTCCGGTCCCACATCAGGTTACTTTCTATCGAAGAGCCGATACTGGTTGAGCCGTTGCGATTTAAAATCCCCCAGCGCACCCCCAGCTCATCGACAGACCCCTCTTCAACCGTGACAATCCGCGCCTCAATTTCAACTTGCTTCACCGGCACATCCAAGTGGCGGACTAAGGTGCGAATGCGGGCTAGATTCTTTTGATTATCCTTAATGATCAATGCATTGGTTCGCTCATCCAAGGAAACCGCCCCGCGAGGAGACAGTAAGCTGACCCCTTCGCCTTGGCCTTTAATCAGTGCGGCGATATCACTGGCTTTGGCATAGTTCACCGTGAGGACTTCTGAGGTCAGAGGCAGTAAGGCATCGGCCTGCTGACGCATTTCGAGTGCTTGCTTTTCTTGTGCCATCAGCTCAGCGCTCGGAGCAACGAGCATCACTTGTCCCCGTTGGCGCTTATCCAGTCCCTTCACACGCAAAATCACATCCAATACATCTTGCCAAGGCACACCATCAATGCGCATGGTGATGTTGCCTTGTACCGAGTCCGAGGTCACCAGGTTAAAATCATTCTGTTCAGCAATCAGCTGCAACACGGTACGAACCGGAATGTCTTGGAAGTTAATCGAGATCGCCGCCCCTTTTGGCGCTAAGGCCTTCGCAGAAGGCGCTTTTTTTGCCGCAGAGACGCGAATGGTCAACACCTTTCCTTGCTGCTGATAATCAAAATCCACCGCCTGCTCAGCACGCAGTACGATGCGAGCACTCTCAGGGGCCTGAAAGGTTTCAATCTCAGTCACGGGTGTCTGACGACTGCGAGTATCGAGAACCGCAAGTAATGCCTGTTTAACCTGCACGTTCGGTAGGCGTAACGTGACTTGCTGAGGGATGGGTTGACGAAAGTCAGCCGTTACCGCGGCATCGGAAAACGTCAGCGAGACCTGGGCATCACCATTATCTAAACGCTTCACCGCAATATCGGTCAGCATACTTTTTGCGGCAACCTGCACTGAACCTAGGCTGAACATCAGTACCAGCAGTGTGAGCCAGACTGGGCGAACGCTTTGCGCCAACGTGCGGGAAAGGTAAGGGTGTATCATCATATTGGTATCCTAACTACGGCAAAGTTGATTCCATCGACAAGGTGACGGTGCGAAGCTGCCAACACCCCAAGCCATCCGGCAGGGCTTCTTCAATCGCGATCTGGTGTGCATTCACGGCCACCACACGACCACGATTCTCGCCTAAATGCACACCTTCACTGACTTGAGTGATGGTGCCATCAGGGCGTGCAATTAAGGCTTGTTGCTTTGCGCCTTTGGTTAAGCTGCCTTTCATGGCAAGGCTTGCCAGTGGAAATTGTTCGAGCGGCTCTAACGGCCGTTGTAAATTGGGTTGCCAACAGTCACCCGTTGAAGCCTGTCTACCGACATTGATAGCTGGCAGTACAAAGGGATCTCGCTGATCGGCGACAAAAGCTATCGCTTGATAACTCGGCGGTGGGGGAATGCGGGTCGCCGTGACTTGCGCACTGGCTTGGGTTTGTTGCATAAACCGCTCGATATCACTGTGGTATCTATCACAGCCCACCAAGCACAAACCAAATAACAATACCAAAAGACGCTTCACTGTAAGGCCTCCTTCTCGGTGGCAATACGTTCACCGGTATAGCGATACGTGGTTGCGGACACAGACAGCAGCAAGGGCGCATGAATGTCATCGGTTTCAGTACGGGTTAGGACAAAATCTTGCAGCGATACCAAGCGAGTCATGGCGGCAATATCTGCGCTAAATGCACCGATAGAGGCATAGTCACCGCTCAGCACAACCGTCATCGGGATAGCATCGAGCCAACTGCCATGCTTTCTTGACTGCCACTTCAGTGTGTTGAAACGCAACTGATGACGGATCCCAACTTCATTGACCCCGGCAAGTAATCCCGAAAGTTCCTCTTCTTCCGGCAATTGGGCAATCAAGGTGGCATATTGCTGATTTAACGCGCGCATTTGTGCCTCAACATCGGGCAGAGCGGCGACACGATTGGCCAACAACCGATACTCGGCTTTGAGTTGTGTTTCGCGCTGGGTCGCTGCCTCCAGCGCCTCTTGGTTGGGCAACAAAATCATCAAGGCTGCGAGAATCAATAGTGCGATCGCGCCCACCGCCCAAACGATAGCGCGGGTGGCGAGTGGTGCACTGGGGAGTTTTTGCCAATCCCATTCAGAAGGTGCGATCATAACTGCACTCCTTTGGGCTTAGGGAGTTGCGGTGTGACGTAGTCGGTTAAACGAAAGCTTAACGTGAAGCGTTTGTTGGCGCGTTGCGAACCGGATTCGGTGATCACAGTGTCAATATCAACGTCGGTGGCTAACGCACTTTGCTCTAACGCTGCCAATAGACTTGCCATCTCCGCATTGGATGTGACCCAGCCTTCGACCGTGACACGCCCCTTTTGCTGCGCCAAACGACTTAAATAGGCCCCTTCAGGCATCACGGTTGGAATGAAATTCAGCAACGCAGTGACATTGTTGCGCTGTTGCTGTAAGGCGTTGACCAGTTGTAAGCGCGATTGCAGCGCGGCACGCTTTTTATCTTCGCGCTTAAAAGCTTGTAAGGTGGCACGAAAATCGTTCACCCCTGCGGTTAAGCGTTGATTGCGAGCCTGTTGCTCAGTCAGCCAGTGCTGCTGGACCGCATTTACAGCGCTGACCATCAGCACTACACCCAGCACCACCAAACCACTGTGAACCATAAAGGTGTGACGCTGAGCGCGACGCGCTTTTTCTCGCCAAGGGAGTAGATTTATACGCATGAATACCCTCCCCGTAGCGCTAATCCCAACGCAATACTGGCCTCGTCACTGATGGTGGGGGCGGTTTGATCCAACATCGCCACTGGGTTTAAGAGTGTGATGGCAAGATGCTCAGATGTCAGTGTGGTAGGCCAGACGCCGCTGATCCAAACCGTGCTCAGTGGTAAGAGTCGATTATGCTCACGCGCACGATGACAAGCCTGATCAAAGTGCTGCTGCACCAAGGTGTTGGCAGCTAACTCACGGTTTTCGTAGCGCTCTCCCTCCCCCAAACGGCTGCGATGCTGGTAAACCTGACCATCCGGATAAAGACGAATCGCGGTGATCAAGCCACCGTGATAATGCAGCCACAGCGGCCAGTGATTAGCCTGCGCAATAGGTCGAATCGCTTGATAGACCCCGACTAACGCTTGGCTGTTTATGTCTGCCACCGAGGGCGATAAACCGACATGCTTGAGCGCATCTAGGGCTGGAGTGAGCGCATGACGCCGACACGCCACTACTTGATAACAGGCTTGTCCTGGCTGAACGGAAATACCGCTCATGACCTCAAAATCGTAATACAAGGTAGCGATATCCATATTGAGGGCAGCACTCAGCTTTTGACCAATCAAGGCTTCTTGCTCAATCTCATCGTCAATAAGCGGTGCCGTTATTTGCTTGGTGATCACAGCATCTTCATCCACACCCACCACCACAGGAACGCGCAAGCGCTGATACCAAGGTAAACATGCGAGTAATCGTTTTTTTATCTCGGTCATCGGGGTGAAAAGATCGTCAGTCGCGCGATAGTGCACCTCATGATGCCCTGCGACCTGAATGCCTTGTCGATGTGCACGAACCGCAATGGCGTGAATGGTATCTCGGCCAATATCGATACCTAAAACTGCCGAATTTCGAACCATTTCGTGTTAGGCTCCCAACGTCAGCGTGAGGTCAGCATTTAGAAAACTGCCCTTCACGGCGGGTTATTTTTCTTGCTGGTGCCTTTATACTACTGACGTATGGTTATTGAACGGCTCAATTGCAACAGAACGGGAAATCTCAGGTGAAGTTCATAAAGCGTCTGCTTATCTTTGCACTGGTTTGCACAGTGCTGGGAGTCACTACAATTTTCGGGTTTTACCTGTACGTAAAACCAGACCTCCCCGATGTGGCGACACTGAAAGATGTCGAGCTACAAACCCCAATGCAGGTATACAGTGCTGACGGCAAGCTGATCTCCCAATTTGGTGAGAAGCGACGTATTCCCGTTAAGCTGGAAGACATCCCACCGCAAATGATTGATGCGCTAATCGCCACTGAAGACAGTCGCTTCTATCAACACCCGGGGATCGACCCAATTGGTATCGTTCGGGCCGCGGTGGTGGTAGCCATGTCAGGCAGTGCGAAGCAAGGGGCCAGTACCATTACCCAACAGTTGGCGCGAAATTTCTTCCTTTCTAACGAAAAACGCATTATGCGCAAGATAAAAGAGATTTTTATCGCGGTGCATATCGAGCAATTACTGAATAAGGACGAAATCCTTGAGCTGTACTTTAACAAGGTTTTTCTCGGCTACCGCGCCTATGGCGTCGGTGCCGCCGCCCAAGTGTACTTTGGTAAGACATTAGACGAGCTGACCTTAAGTGAAATGGCGGTGATTGTCGGCCTCCCTAAAGCGCCATCCACCATGAACCCGTTGTACTCCTTGTCTCGTGCTACTGAGCGCCGTAACGTGGTGCTAGCTCGCATGCTTAAAGAAGGCTACATTTCGCAAGCCGAGTATAGCCAAGCAAAGAATGAGCCGATTGTCGCGCGTTATCACGGCGCTGAAATTGAGCTCGATGCGCCTTATGTCGCAGAAATGGCGCGTGCATGGGCGGTAGAACACTTTGGCGACGATGCTTACACATCGGGCATTCGCATATACACCAGTGTCGACTCCGATATGCAACGCGCGGCCAATGATGCGGCGATGGATAACATCCTGGCTTACGATCGTCGCCACGGCTTCCGCGGTCCAGTCGCGACCTTATGGCAAGCCGCAAGCGACCGCTGGCAACACCAGCGTATTGTCGATTATCTTGCCAAGCAGCCTAGCTATGGTCCACTAGAGCCTGCCATCGTGACCGAAGTGAGTGACCAATCCGCCTTAGTGGTTGGTCCTAATGGCCAAGAAATTACACTCGATTGGGCGGGGATGGACTGGGCGCGCCCTTACATTACCGATAATCGACAAGGCCCCGCGCCCAAACACGCCAGTGATATTTTACAAAGCGGTGAGCAGGTGTGGATTCGTCGCGTTGACGATCAATGGCACTTGGCACAAGTGCCCAACGCCAATACCGCCTTAGTATCCATGTCGCCTACCACGGGGGCTATCAAAGCCTTAGTGGGTGGATTTAACTTTGTGCATAGCAAATTTAATCGTGCCACCCAATCGGTGCGCCAAGTGGGTTCGAGCATCAAACCCTTTATCTATTCGGCGGCCATCCATGAAGGCATGACCCTTGCCACCTTGATCAATGACGCGCCCATCAACCGCTGGGATCGCAGTCAAGGCGTGGCATGGCGTCCGAAAAACTCGCCGCCACGTTATGAAGGGCCACTGCGTGCTCGTATTGGCTTGGCACAATCGAAGAACGTGATGGCCGTGCGTGTCCTGCGTCGTGTTGGGTTGGACGATACCCTAGATTATCTGACTCGCTTTGGCTTTAAACGTAGTGATCTCCCTCGCGCCGAAGCCATTGCACTCGGCGCAGGCAGCTTAACGCCGGTTGAAATGGCACAAGGGTTTAGCGTATTTGCCAATGGTGGCTACTTTATGGAGCCCTTTATCATCGATCGGGTAGAAACGCCCTTCGGTGAAGAAATTTATCGTGCTAACCCATCGGTGATTTGCGATGACTGCGAAAAACCGATGGAGAAGGCTGACCCCTTCAACGAGCAGAATTTGCTGACCGATAACGGCGAAGAATCGCCACAGCCCGCAAAACAAGTTATTGACGAGCAAAATGCGTTCTTGGTGCGCGAAATGATGCAGAGCAATATTTGGGGCGGCGGCGACTGGCGCTATGGCACCGGTTGGAATGGCACCGGCTGGCGCGCACAAGCGCTCAAACGACGGGATATCGGCGGTAAAACAGGGACCACCAACGACTCTAAAGACACTTGGTACACAGGTTATGGCCCGGGTATCGTCACCACGGTATGGGTCGGCTTTGATGACCACTCACGTGAATTAGGGCGCACAACCCGCAACAGCAACCTGAATGACGAACAGCAACCGATTCGTGGGGCCGAGTCTGGCGCCAAAACCGCTGGGCCCGCATGGATAGACTTTATGCAAAAAGCGCTCGCGGATGTGCCAGAACAAAGCAAGGTGGTGCCACCGGGTATCGTCAAGGTACGCATTGACCGTGAAACCGGTTTGCTCACCCGCAAAACCGACCACACCTCGATGTTCGAGTACTTTATTAAAGGGACAGAGCCAACCGAATACGTCTCGTCTCAGCCGAGCGGCACCATCTATGAAACAGAGACCGAATCTTTGTTTTAATCGACAGTGTTCGTGACAATTGAAGTGACCCCCAGTGTTGGATATCCAGCACTGGGGGTTCTTTTTATCCTGCGTTTAATGCGGCAGGCTCAGCACTTAACGGCGTGTCCATGACTGCGACCATGTGCTCACGGATCACTTCAGCCAATTGTTCATAGCGCCCTCGCAATGGTGAACCGGGGCGATAATCTAAGGTGATCTGCCGTGTCGGTGTTGGCGACGTGGTGGGAATATAGGCCACGCCATCACGGCGCTGTGCCGGGACGGATAAGCGAGGGAGTAAGGTGATACCACTGCCCGCCGCGACCATATTACGGAGTGTTTCTAAACTGGTGGCACGAAAACGCTGATCTTCACGCGCCCCCACTTTAAAACAAAAGCCCATCGCTTGGTCACGTAAGCAATGACCATCGCCCAGCATTAACAAGGTCTCTCCTTGCAGGACATCTAACGCCACTTCAGCACACCCCGCAAGCTTATGCGCCTCACTGACCGCTAATAACATTGGCTCTTCATACAATGGCAGCTCTTTCAAATGCTGGGTTTCTTCCACAGAAGCCAAGATGATGCAATCGAGTTTGCCCTCTTCCAGTTGCTGCACTAACTGCTGCGTCTGTCCTTCGTGAATGAATAGCTCCAATTCTGGAAAACGGTCGCGCAGCATGGGAATGATCTTCGGCAACAGATAAGGGCCGACGGTCGGGATCAGGCCAATATGTAGGGGGCCGGTCATACTTTCCCCTTGTTCACTGGCCAATTCGGTCAAAATTGTGACTTCTCGCAATACGTTACGTGCCTGCTGTACTAACCTCATACCCGCATCCGTGAACAACACACGACGACTGGTGCGCTCTAACAAACTCACGCCCAGCTCATCTTCCAGCTTACGAATCTGTCCGCTCAAGGTGGGTTGGCTAACAAAACACGCTTCGGCCGCTTTGCGAAAGTGGCGGTGTTCAGCCAGCGCCACCAGGTATTCCAAATCACGAATATTCATTGCTGTCTCTTCTATAGGAGAAAACTATCAAAACCATAGCATCAAGCGATTAGAGCTATCAATCTTCTTTCGCGATACTACATCCATCAAGACACGGCGAGTCAGACACATGCCGTCGACAGTTAACGACCAAATCAAAAGGGGAAACCATGTTTGCATCAAAAGAAGGCCAACCAGTACCACAAGTTACTTTCCGTACTCGCGAAGGCGATCAATGGAAAGACGTCACGACCGATGACATTTTTGCCAACAAAACCGTGATTGTATTCAGCTTGCCAGGTGCGTTTACCCCAACCTGTTCATCCTCGCACCTGCCACGCTATAACGAGCTGTATCCGGTGTTCCAACAGTACGGCGTCGATGACATTGTCTGTGTGTCCGTCAACGATACCTTTGTGATGAATGCATGGAAAGCCGACCAAGACGCTGACAACATTCATGTCCTGCCTGACGGCAACGGTGAGTTCACTGATGGCATGGGGATGCTGGTCGACAAAAACGATCTTGGCTTTGGCAAACGCTCATGGCGCTACAGCATGCTGGTGAAAAACGGCGTGGTCGAGAAAATGTTTATCGAGCCCAACGAGCCAGGCGACCCGTTCAAAGTGTCTGATGCCGACACCATGCTGGGCTACATCGCCCCTGAGCACAAACTGCAAGACTCGATCACTGTGTTTAGTAAGCCAGGCTGCCCATTCTGTGCCAAGGCCAAACAAGCCCTGATCGACGCAGGTCTTCAGTTTGAAGAAATCATCCTCGGTAAAGACGCCACCACGGTTTCTTTGCGTGCGGTGAGCGGTCGCGCCACGGTGCCACAGGTATTTATCGGTGGCCGTCATATCGGTGGCAGTGAAGAGCTCGACACCTATCTAAATCAGTAATCCGCTGTTTGGGCGGCCTCTTTGCCGCCCGTTATTTTCCCAGGAGAAAGCAATGAAAACATTAACGGTTGATGTGGCTGTGATTGGTGGCGGAACTGCCGGACTCGGTGCTTATCGCGCAGCCAAAGCACATACGGATAACGTGGTGATGATTGAAGGCGGTCCCTATGGCACCACGTGTGCGCGAGTTGGCTGCATGCCTTCCAAACTGTTAATTGCGGCGGCTGAAGCGGCGCATCATATCGACAAAGCGCCCGGCTTCGGTGTGTACCCCGGCGGCACCACGGAAATTAATGGCCGTGAGGTGATGGATCGGGTGAAACGCGAGCGTGACCGTTTTGTCGGCTTTGTACTGGAAAGTGTCGATGACATTCCCGCCCAAGACAAAATTGATGGCTATGCGCGCTTTGTGGATGATCACACTTTAATGGTTGACGATCACACCACCATCCATGCTGATCGCATTGTGATCGCGACAGGTTCGCGTCCAAGCTGGCCGTCTGCTTGGGATCACCTTGGTGATCGTTTAGTGGTCAATGATGATATTTTCGAATGGGACGATCTGCCTGACTCGGTTGCGGTATTTGGCCCGGGCGTGATTGGCCTTGAGCTCGGACAAGCGCTGCATCGCCTCGGGGTCGAGATGACCATGTTTGGCGTCGGCGGCCAAGTAGGCCCGCTGACCGATCCGGACATCATGGCCTATGCGGATAAAACCTTCAGTGAGGAGTTTTATCTCGACGCCGATGCCAAGGTGGAAGAGATGGTGCGTGAAGGCGATAAGGTACAAATCCGTTATCGTGATAAAGAGGGCGAAAGCCAACTGCGCTGGGTCGACTATGTGGTTGCCGCCACCGGTCGTCGCCCCAATGTCGACAAGCTAAACCTCGATGCAACCAGCATTAAAGTGGATGCCCGCGGCGTGCCAGTTGCCGATAGTTACACCCTGCAAACCACGGCACCGCACATTTTTATTGCCGGTGACGCCAGTAACCAAATTCCTTTGCTGCACGAAGCGGCTGACCAAGCGCGCATCGCCGGTGACAACGCCGGACGCGGCAAAGATATCCGTGCCGGATTACGCCGCAGCAAGCTCTCCGCAGTCTTCTCCGACCCACAAATCGCAATGGTTGGCGAAAGCTACAAAGCGATTACCGACCGTCTCGGCCCCTGTGGCTGCTTTGAAACCGGCGTGGTGTCGTTTGAAAACCAAGGCCGCTCACGGGTGATGCTGCGCAATAAAGGCTTGTTGCACGTTTATGCCGAACAAGGCACAGGCCGTTTCCTTGGCGCCGAAATGATAGGACCGAACGCCGAACACTTGGCCCACTTGTTGGCATGGGCACATCAAAACCAAATGACCATTTCGCAAATGCTAGATATGCCCTTCTATCACCCAGTGATTGAGGAGGGGGTACGTACCGCATTGCGGGATGTGAATGCCAAGCTCAAACTCGGTCCTGAAATGATCAAACACTGCATGGACTGCGGACCAGGCTGCTAATCCACTGCCCTTTTCGCCGACACTCGGCGCTTTACAGGCGCTGCCTGTTGCTTCCCCAAGCACTTGCTTACCTTTTGCCCTCCTCGTTGGAGGGCTTTTTTGTATCCGGCGGCCCACTGCGCCACAATAAGCTATCGCCATTACCGACCAAGAGACACCGCATGGCTTGCAAATACTGTCAGTCCGCGATTTGGCAACAAAAACTGGGACGCTGTACCCGTTGTATGAAACAACTGGCCGCCATGTGCGCGCTACTTTGGCCACTCTGGTGGTGGGGCTATGCCGACACGCCACGGCAAGTGGAGTCAATTGCATTGTTATTCGCCGCCGGCAGTGCCAGTGTGCTACTCACCCTGCATGTGGTGATTTATCCGTTTCGGCGCAATAAAAAACCCGCGCCGGAGCGCGGGTCATCAGACACACCAGACGATTAATCAGCCAGATCCGTGGCTTCGTTAATCACGTGGAAAATGTAGTTTTGCTCCACGGCCCCTTGGAACAACCACGCCATTGGACCACGCGCCATGATCGCCACATCTTCACCGGAGTGGGTTTCCGAACCGAGCTTAATCAAGGATTGCTGTTTGTAATCCAGCTTACGCACCTGCCCTTCTTGCAAGTTTTCACGCTCACCTTTCACCGCACCCGGGCCGTTGCCATAAGTAATCGTGGTATAGGTTTTACCAAAATCATCCTGATTCAAGCGCCCTTTTTGACGTGACAAGCCGAGAATGGGATTGCCCCGCTCCGCATAGCCGTTCATCACCATGGTGTGGGCATGATCGGCGGTGACAATGATCAGGGTATCTTCTGGGTTGGTTTTCGCTAATGCCACCTTGATGGCATCATCGTAAGCCAGCGTATCTTCTAACGCTCGCGCGGCGTTACCCGCATGGTGAGCATGGTCGATACGTCCGGCTTCCACCATCATTACATAGCCGTCTTTGTTGCGGCTAAGCATATCAATCGCCTTGCTAGTCATGTCCGCCAATGATGGCTCATCTTGGCTTTCACGGCGATCCGCTTCATATTTCATGTGGCTGCTTTCAAACAAACCAAACACGCGTGAAGTGGTCGCCGGATCGATGGCATCAAAACCGGATTTATCGAAAATATATTGACCATCAGGGTGACGGGTTTGCCATGCCTCAATCAAGTTGCGTCCATCTTTACGCTTGCCCTTTTTGCCCTCAGGATCGACGCTATCGGCAGGAATAAATTCACGCCGTCCGCCGCCGAACGCCACCTGAAATCCTTCACCAGCGTCAAAGTCGACAAACTGGCTGGCAATGTCGGTGCAGCCTTGGTTTTTGGCAATGTTGGGCAACTTGCTATCGTTTTCCCAATTGCGATCCGCACTGTGCGCATAAGTGGTGGCTGGGGTGGCGTGGGTTAAACGGGCGGTTGAGATTAACCCTAATGCTTTGCCCTTCTCGCCCGCCATTTCAAATAAGGTTTTCGCTTCGTTACCTTTGGCGGTGCTGCAAAAACCACGCTGAACGTTATCGTCAACACTGATGATCCCGGCTTTGGTTTTCACCCCAGTGACCATCGCCGTCGCGGTCCCGGCCGAGTCAGGGGTTTGCATGTCGGTGTTATAGGTTTTGGCTAGCGCAACATGCGGCAGGCTTTCCATGCCAAGGCGGTTTTCCTCACCAGTTTGTCCTTGCTGCTGCCCCTGATAAATCCGCGCCGCGGTGATTGTCCCCACGCTCATGCCGTCGCCGACAAAGAGGATCACATTTCTGGCTTTGCCCGTGATAGGTGGGTTAGCTTTAGCGGCCGCCAATGCCGCTTGCGCGTCTTGATACCAGACATCGTTTTGCTGAGGCACTGCCGCGTGTGCAGTTGCCGCTAATAAGGCTGAGGCCACCGCGGCCGTAAGGATTGTCTTCACCACAAAATCTCCATTATTAACGAGAAAACGCGGGCATGATGGTCATTGCGCGTGACGCTTCTGTGACAAACCGTACAATGTAACAATTTGTAAGCAGCTAATTTTGATGAATTTTTTATGACGAGGACACAAAAAAAGCTGCGACTTAGTCAGCACGCAGCCTTAAGGAGGGATAACGACGACGCTGATATCGTCAGGCAATAGGTCACCCTACTCCAACGTAGAGAAGGTCGAGATCGTGGCTGGCCCGGCAATGTGATAGGTCAGTGCCACTTCGTCACAGGCGTGGAAGCGCGGACAGATTTCACAATCTTTCATCACTTTCTCAGGCAGTTGCGATTTCGACACCGGGGTAAAGCCCAATTGAGTGAAAAACTCGGGCACTCGGGTGAGGACAAAGACTTGCTCAATCGCCATTTGCTTGGCTTTTTTAATCAAGTGCATCATCAGCGCCGTACCGTGACCTTGGCGCTGCCAGCCTGCTTCAACCCCTAAGGAGCGAATTTCTGCAAGTCCTGAGTCGTAAATATACAGCGATCCGCAGCCGGTGAGATCCCCTTGATGCTCGGATACCGCAAATAGGCCGATATTACGCACCAATTCATGGCGATCACGAGGTAAGTTCTCCCCCAATTTTGCCCAATACACCACCATGCCTTCGATGGTATCGAGGTCAGTGAGCCTTGCCGAGCGCACCGTGACTTTGGGGGTAAAGCGCTTATCTAAACGCTTTTGCGCCTCTTGAATGGCAAAGCTGACCTGTTCAGGCGCTACCCCACCCAGCGCCCGACGTTGGGCCAAGCAAGATTCGATCGTGAGCATGGCATACACATCGTCTTCAATCACCGGTGAGAATTGCTGCAAGGTGGCAAGCGGTAAATCTTCCAGTCCACAACCTTGCTCAATGGCAGACACCACCGCCACGCCCACTATGTGGTGCGCTTCACGGAACGGGATCCCTTTGCTCACCAAATAATCCGCGAGCTCGGTGGCGTTGGCATGACCTTGCTGCGCCGCCTGCAAGGTTTTGTCTTTGTGAATGGTGATACCTTCAAAACACAAGGCGGCCATATCCAAGCAATCATGCCACGTGTCCATGGCATCGAAGAGCCCTTCCTTGTCTTCTTGCATATCCTTGTTATAGGCCAGTGGCAAGGCTTTCACCGTCATCATCATCGCCGACAAGGTGCCATAGACGCGGCCGGTTTTGCCGCGGATAAGCTCTAACGCATCAGGGTTTTTCTTTTGTGGCATCAGCGAGGAGCCTGATGTCACCGTATCGGCCAGCTCGATAAACCCGGATTCGCCCGAGTTATAGAAGATCATATCTTCGGCCATCCGCGATAAATGCAGCATTGATATCGACGCCGCAGACAGCATCTCCATCACATGATCACGGTCCGAGACTGAGTCAAGGCTATTACGGGTGGCCCGCTCAAAACCGAGTTGTTGTGCCAAGGCATCGCGATCAATCGGGTACGCCGTGCCTGCCAGCGCACCGGAGCCTAACGGGCAGGTATCCAGACGCTTAAGCACGTCTTGTAAGCGGGTGGTGTCGCGCTCAAACATCTCCAGATAGGCCAAACACCAATGGGCAAAGGTCACTGGCTGCGCACGCTGCAAGTGGGTGTAGCCGGGCAGCACGGTATCATGGTGTTGGCTGGCCACATCCACCAGCTGCTGCTGAAGCTTGTCGAGAGACAGCAAGATTTGCTGGCCTTGTTGGCGACACCAGAGCTTGAGATCCGTAGCAACCTGATCGTTGCGCGAGCGTCCGGTGTGCAGCTTTTTGCCCAAATCCCCAACTTTGTCGATCAGTTGCTGCTCAACCCAGCTGTGAATGTCTTCGGCCTCTGAGCGTAAGATTTGCTTCGGGTTTTCCATCACCGACAGCTTGAGCTCATTGAGCGCGAGCTCCAATTGCTGTTGCTCGTCATCACTCAGCACGCCCACCGAACGCAAGGCTTTGGACCAAGCAATGGAGCCCACAATGTCTTGCTCTGCTAAGCGATAGTCAAAGCGCAGTGAATCATTAAACGCTTGAAACCGTTTGTCTGCTGCCTGACTAAAGCGTCCGCCCCATAATGCCATGCTGTCTCTCCTTACTGCTCACGATGCTTTTTTAATTAGGATTGTTTTTGTTTGTTCAGCGTCCGAATCCGGCTCGACAGCGAATACAAACGGATAAAGCCTTCGGCATGGCTGTGATCGTAGACATCATCATCACCAAAGGTGGCAAAGTCTTCCGAGTACAGGCTGTTGGTCGAGCGTTTTTGTACCACAGTCGCTTGCCCTTTATAGAGTTTGATCACCACCTCGCCCGTTACCGGTGCGGCAAGGGAATTAGCCGCGGCAACAATCGACTGGCAAAGCGGCGTAAACCAACGCCCATCATAAATCAGGTGAGACGCTTTTAAACCGAGCTCCTCACGGAACTGATAACTCTCTTTATCCAGCACCAGTTGTTCAACGCCACGCAGCGCTTCCATGATGATGGTGCCACCCGGGGTTTCATAGCAGCCGCGGGATTTCATCCCCACCAAACGGTTCTCAACAATATCAATCCGTCCCACGCCATGTTGGGCGCCTTTGTCGTTCAGCAGCGTCAGCACGTCATAAGGCGACATGGACTCACCATCGACCGAGACCACTTCCCCGCTTTGTACGCCCAAGGTGACAAACTCAGGCGTATTGGGCGCCTCTTCTGGTGCGACGGTCCATACCCAGCAATCTTGATTGGCCGCGGTCCAAGTATCTTCCAGGACACCACCTTCGGTGGAAACGTGCCAAGCATTGGCATCACGTGAATAAATTTTCTCAAGGCTCGCCGTACAAGGAATGTCACGGGCGGCCAAGTAATCGAGCAAGGCTTCACGACTGGTAAGATCCCACTCCCGCCACGGCGCAATCACTTTCAGTTGCGGCGCCAACGCGGAGAAGGTGCTCTCAAAACGGACTTGATCGTTCCCCTTGCCGGTACAGCCGTGGCAAAGTGCATCCGCCCCGACCTCAAGGGCACATTCGACCTGCGCTTTGGCAATGATAGGACGTGCCATCGAGGTGCCCAGTAGATACTTGCCTTCATACACCGCCCCGGTTTTCAGGCTGGGGTAAATATAATCCGCCACCATTTCGTGTTTCAGATCGGCGATAAAACACTGTGATGCCCCCGAGGCAAGTGCTTTTTGCTCAATGCCTTCGAGCTCTTGTTCGCCTTGACCCACGTCAGCGACAAAGGCCACCACTTCACAGTCATAGTTTTCTTTTAGCCATGGAATGATGGCCGAAGTATCCAATCCACCCGAATAGGCCAGTACGACTTTATTTACCTTACTCATCTTGCTCTCCTTAAATCCTAAATCGACGGTGTCGTCGCGTCGTTATACGTCTAATTAACTGGCGCTAAACCGGGTGCCGATTTGCTGGCCATCGAATAATTGCGTGAGTTTTTCTGGGTAACGCCAGGTGGCAATCTCAACCGGTTTACCCAGTTCACGGGCAGCGGCAAACGCCGCGTTGACCTTGACCACCATGCCATCGGTGATCACCCCTTTTTCCATTAAGTGCTGCGCATCTAACTCGGTGAGGCAAGGCAGCAAGTGTCCTTTGCCGTCTAATACGCCGCTGACATCCGACAGCAATACCAGCTCCGCCCCGAGAGTGGTTGCGACCGCTACCGCCGCTTGGTCGGCATTGACGTTCATCAGCTCACCTTGGTCACTGATGCCAATCGAGCTAATAATAGGAACACAATCCGCGGCCAGTACCGCTTGCAGCAGACTCGGATCACCGGCGCTGGCTTCCCCCACTGCCCCCAGTTCAGGGTCCAGCTGGCTGACCTGACACAAGCCACCATCGGCCAAGCTCAAGCCGCAGCTTTTAATCTTCGCCTTACGCGCCTCAGCTAACAGCAGCTTATTGGCCGTGCCGGCGAGGGCACCGGTGACATAATCAATCTGGTCGACTGGCGTGACCCGTAAGCCTTGTTTTTTTACACTGGTGAGACTGAGCTTTTTAAGTAGATCATCGACCAAATAGCCGCCACCGTGCACCAGCACTAGCGGCCGCTCAGCCTCACTGCGATAGGTGTTCATCGCGCCGAAAACCTTGGCGAGGGTCTCGCTGCAGCTCAGTGCTGCGCCGCCTAATTTAATCACTAATGGCGTTTTCATCCGTTTCTCCTAGACAATCGCTGTGGTTTCGGCAAAGCCAAACTTAAGGTTTAAACACTGCACGGCTTGGCTGGCCGCGCCTTTAAGTAAGTTATCGATCGCACTGGTAAGGATCAGATGCCCATCCGCGACCTGATAGCCAATATCGCAAAAGCCGGTATGTTGCACCGCTTGCAGCTTGGCCACCTCACCGGCAGGTAGTACCCGTACCAGCGGCGCATCCTGATAAGCCTGGTTCAGTACCTGCCCCACCTCGGCCTCACTAGCACCTGGCGCTAATTTGGCGGTAATGGTGGCAAGAATGCCGCGTTTGTAACTGCCAAGGTGTGGGGTGAAAATCACCGGCGTATCTAGGTGTGCGGCAATCTCTGGCTGATGACGATGAGAAAACACCCCGTAGGCATGCAGGCTCACTTCGCAAAAACTGTTGGTCAGACTCGCTTTGCGCCCCGCGCCCGTCACGCCACTGGTGGCATTGATCACCGGCCACATTTGTTTATCCAACAAGCCTGCATCCAGCACGGGTTTGAGCGCTAACTGGCTGGCGGTCGGGTAACATCCCGGCACGGCGACCAGCTGCGCTGCAGATAATGCTTCCTGTTGCCACTCCACCAAGCCATACACGGCTTGCGCCAGCCATGCCGGTGACTGGTGCGAAAAGCCGTAATTGGTAGGATAAAAATCCGCTTGATTGACCCGATACGCCCCCGACAAATCAAACACCACGCAACCTTGAGCCAGAAAAATCGGCGCCAATTCA
Source organism: Salinivibrio sp. PR932 (assembly GCF_001996125.1). Taxonomy (NCBI): domain Bacteria; kingdom Pseudomonadati; phylum Pseudomonadota; class Gammaproteobacteria; order Vibrionales; family Vibrionaceae; genus Salinivibrio; species Salinivibrio sp. PR932. The sequence continues at coordinate 66,432 of NZ_MUFM01000011.1, forward strand.
TGACTAACCGCATGCGCAGTGGCCAAAAACACCACATCGGCTTGCTTGGCCACATCCTGTGGCGAGGTCAAAGGCATCAGTGGCATATCCACTACACCACGCAATTGGCCGTGCAACGCGCTCACGGGGCGGTTGGCGTCTTCACTGCCTGCCGAGACATATAAACCGGCCAAGTGCAGTTGTGGATGGCGATGGACAAGGGCGACAAGCTCGGCTCCTGTGTAGCCACTGGCACCGACAATAATGGTGTTAAGTGTCATGGGTGTCTCTCTTTGTGGGTGTTTACGGTGTGCTGCGGGGCAGCAGAGTATCGAGGGCGTAGCCAATAGCCACGCAAGGCAGGCTAGCGTCGTCGAGCAGAAAGGGCGTTGTATTTGGTGGCGAGTGGCATCATGGGTCAACTCTCAAAAATATTTTTATTCATAAATAGTGAATGGTTATTTTTTATCGTATTCCCGTTTATCCGTCAAGCCCTAAAAGCGTAAAAAGTCACTTTTTATGTCTATTCATTCATAATAGAGCAATAATTCTATCTAATCATGCAAATCGCCCTGTCGCCATTCACGAGAAAGTCGCGATATGGCAGGCATGGAGAGTGCCTCTCGCGATTGGCAGCCCTAAAAGCTGAAACTTTTTTTCATCTTTTGGGGTGGCTCTATGATAAGCATCAAATCCGCTGGCCAGTTTTCGCGCTAATTTGCGGTTAAGTTGACCCGATCGCGCAATATTCGCTAGATTGGTTCTTTACAGTCACAGTAGGATGTAACTTTGTTACAGAATGGATACGCTATGAACGAAAAGTACTCTGCCTTAAAAAGCAATGTCAGTATGCTTGGCCGTCTGCTGGGTAACACCATCCAAGATGCCCATGGTCCAGCACTCTTAGAAAAAGTTGAGGAAATTCGTCAGCTCTCAAAATCGGCTGCCGCTGGCAATCAGGACGATCATGCTAAGCTGAAAACCGTGCTGCAAAACTTGCCGGCTGACCAACTGCTTCCGGTCGCCCGCGCCTTTAGCCAATTTTTGAATCTGACTAATATCGCCGAGCAATATCACACCGTCTCGCGTCAATGCGACGCGTTGGAGTGCAGCCCGGACGCTATCGACGATTTACTCCGCCGTGTCAGCCAAGGTGAGATTGATGCCAATGACGCGCAACAAGCGATCGCCGATTTAAAAATTGAGTTAGTCCTGACCGCTCACCCGACCGAAATCGCACGCCGCACCACCATTCATAACTTGGTGCAGATTAATAAATGTTTATCGAAATTAGAGCTCAGTGAACATTTGGGGGCGGCAGAGCGTGCCAAAACTGAGAAACGTCTTGAGCAGTTGATTGCACAAGCATGGCACACCGATGTGATCCGCCAAGAGCGACCTACCCCACTTGATGAAGCCAAATGGGGCTTCGCGGTGATTGAAAATTCACTGTGGCAAGCAGTACCGGCGTTTTTACGCCAATTTGATCAGCAGCTTGAAAGCCATCTCGATATCAACTTACCCATTGATGCCAAACCGGTACAAATTTCCTCTTGGATGGGCGGCGACCGCGACGGTAACCCCTATGTCACCAGCGAGGTTACCCGTGAAGTGATGCTGTTATCACGCTGGAAAGCAGCGGATTTGTATTTGCGCGATGTGCAGGATTTGATCAGTGAACTGTCAATGACACAGTGTGATGACACTGTGCGTGAGATGGCCGGCGAGGCGCACGAGCCGTATCGCGCCATCCTCAAAACCATGCGCAGTCAGCTAACTCATACCTTGAACTACTTGGATGCCAAACTGAAAGGCGAGCGCGCCTCATCACAAGGTATCCTGACCGACACCCAGCAATTGTGGCAACCATTACTGGCGTGTTACCAGTCTCTCCATCAATGTGGCATGGGCATTATTGCCGACGGCAAGTTGCTTGACCTACTTCGCTGCGTGCAATGCTTTGGCGTGCACCTGATCAAGCTCGATATTCGCCAAGAAAGTACCCGCCATGCCGATGTGCTCTCAGAAGTAACCCGTTATTTGGGGATGGGCGATTACGCCCAATGGAGCGAGCAAGACAAGCAAGCCTTCCTGACTCGCGAGCTGGCGTCTAAGCGTCCGTTGTTGCCACGTGATTGGTCACCCTCGCCTGAGGTACAAGAAGTGATCGACACCTGTCGAGTAATTGCCGAACAGCCGCGCGAAGCCTTGGGCGCCTATGTCATTTCGATGGCTCGCACCGCTTCCGACGTGCTGGCCGTGCATTTATTGCTAAAAGAAGCTGGCTGTCCATTCCGCATGGATGTGTGTCCATTATTCGAAACCCTGGACGATCTGAACAATGCCGAGGCGGTGATTGGTGAGCTGCTGGCCATTGATTGGTACCGAGGCTTTACCCAGAACGTTCAAATGGTGATGATCGGTTACTCGGACTCCGCCAAAGATGCTGGAGTCATGTCCGCGGGTTGGGCGCAATATCGCGCCATGGAAGCCTTGGTCAATTTGTGTGATGAACAAGGGGTTAATCTCACCCTTTTCCATGGCCGTGGCGGGACGGTTGGCCGGGGAGGTGCCCCTGCCCACGCCGCCTTGCTCTCACAGCCACCTCGCAGCCTAAAAGGTGGCCTACGCGTGACCGAACAAGGCGAGATGATCCGCTTTAAATTGGGGCTGCCTGGTGTCGCCGTTAACAGCTTAAACCTGTATACCAGCGCGATTTTGGAAGCGAACTTGCTGCCACCGCCGGAGCCTAAGCAGGAATGGCGACAGCTGATGGACACCTTGAGTGACATCTCCTGCCAAGCCTACCGTGATGTAGTGCGTGGGCATGAGCAGTTTGTCCCTTACTTCCGCTCCACCACCCCTGAGCTTGAATTAGGCAAACTACCACTGGGATCGCGCCCTTCTAAACGCAACCCCAACGGCGGTGTGGAAAGCTTGCGCGCGATTCCTTGGATTTTCGCCTGGAGTCAAAACCGTTTATTGCTACCGGCTTGGCTGGGGGCTGGACAAGCAATCGATCACGCCATTGCAAAGGGCCACAAAGCCCAGCTGGAAGAAATGTGCCGCGAATGGCCGTTTTTCTCCACCCGTCTCGGGATGCTGGAAATGGTGTTTACCAAAACCAACCTAGACATTGCCAAGTACTATGATCAGCGCTTGGTCGATGAAAGCCTCTGGCCGCTAGGTGAATCCTTGCGTGAGCAATTACGCCAAGATATCCAAGTGGTGCTGGCGGTGGAAAACAGCGATAACCTGATGGAGCAAAACCCGTGGGGGGCTGAAGCGATTCGCTTACGTAATATTTATGTCGAGCCGCTCAACATGCTACAAGCCGAACTGTTATACCGCACGCGTCAGCAAGAGGATCCGGACCAATCACTCGACGATGCCTTGATGATTTCCATCGCGGGGATTGCCGCCGGCCTACGTAATACCGGTTAAATCACCGAGCACCAAGCCGTACCTCAGGGTACGGCTTTTTTGTTTCCGTATCGATTTGTCGTGTCACGGCAACCGCTGCTCGTTTTTTTTAGCTAAAGCGTCAGCGAATGCTTGCTGTTGCATTGATAATATTATTACTATTGAAGGTCGCACTGACGCGACCCAACAACGCAAAGGAATTGCCATGAAAGACGAAACCCTCTCGATTCATCACGGCTACCAGACCGACCCCACTACCAAATCGGTGGCGACACCTATCTATCAAACCGTCGCTTACGAGTTTGATAATGCCCAACACGGCGCTGATCTATTTAACCTCGATGTGCCAGGCAATATCTACTCACGGATCATGAACCCGACCAACGACGTGTTGGAACAACGGGTGGCGGCATTAGAGGGGGGGATCGCAGGGCTTTGCGTCAGTGCCGGTGCGGCCGCCATCACCTATGCGATTCAAACACTTGCCAAGGCCGGTGATAACATCGTCGCCACGCCACAGCTTTATGGTGGCACCTATACCTTGTTTGCCCACATGCTTCCCGAGCAAGGCATCGAGGTGCGTTTTGCCGCGAGTGACGACGCCAGTGCGATTGAGGCGCTGATCGATGACAACACCAAAGCGGTCTATTGCGAGTCGATTGGCAACCCTGCTGGCAATATCGCGGATATACCGGGTTTTGCCAAAATCGCACACGCGCATGGTGTCCCTTTGGTGGTCGACAATACCGTGGCTACGCCCGTTTTGTGTAAACCCATTGAGCATGGCGCCGATATCGTGGTGCACTCGCTGACTAAATACATTGGCGGCCATGGCACCACCCTTGGCGGTATGATTGTCGATGGCGGTACCTTTGACTGGGTGGCCCATCAAGCCCGCTTCCCGCAATTCTCACAACCGGAACCGGCCTATCATGGCGTGGTTTACAGTGAGACCTTTGGTCCTGCGGCGTTTATTGCCCGCGCACGTACGGTACCGCTGCGTAACAGTGGCGCAGCCCTCTCGCCGATGAATGCTTTTATGTTGATGCAAGGCTTAGAAACCTTAAGTCTGCGGATGGAGCGCCACTGCGAAAACGCCAAAGCCGTGGCCGATTACCTTGCCCATCACCCCGCCGTCGCGTGGGTGAACTATGCGGGTCAATCCGCTCACCCACATTATACCCGCGCCCAGTCACTGATACGCGGCGGGCTGCCCGCGTCATTGCTGTCATTCGGCTTAAAGGGCGGCTTTGATGAAGGGGTGAAATTTTATGATGCGCTTAATCTGTTCAAACGTTTAGTGAATATCGGTGATGCTAAATCGCTGGCTTGTCACCCCGCCTCGACGACCCACCGCCAACTGAATGAGCAAGAACAAGCCAAAGCCGGGGTAACGCCAGAGATGATCCGTCTTTGTGTCGGCATTGAGCATATCGATGACATCATTGCCGACTTGGAACAAGCCTTGGCGACGGTGAAATAGCCCAAAGAAGGCTAGCCGCCGCCAGGAAACAATCGTTGTACAAACAAAACTGTGGATATAAGAGATGTCACTCCCCCATGTAATACTGACAGTGCTAAGCAACTGCGAGGCCACGGGTTATGATATTACCAAGGCGTTTTCCACCACCATCAGCAATGTGTGGAAAGCCAGCCATCAACAGGTATATCGTGAACTCAATAAGCTCGCCGATCGAGGTGCTGTCACCTACCGCCTGGAGCCGCAAGTCGGTAAACCCGATAGGAAGGTCTACGCCATCACACCTGTCGGCACTGAGATGCTTGAGGCGTGGTTTATTCAAACACCCAAGTTAGCCCCACCACGTGACGAGTATGTCGCCAGACTACTCAGTTGTGATGTACTCGACCCAGCTCCCATGCTGGATCATGTGAATAACTTGATTGCCGAGTCTCAGCAGCTGCTTAATCACTATACGCTACTGGAACAGCGTGAATATGGCCAAGTCACTCTGCTCACGTCACAACAACGTTTAATGCGCCTCGCACTGCGACGCAGCATCCATCAACGTCGTGCATGGATGGCATGGGCGCAGGAAGTGCGCGACGAGCTCACTATGCTCGCCGCCAGTGCTTAATCACTACAACAAACACAACACGCAACCTAATACGCCCCGACATAACCGGGGCGTATCTTTTTTAAGGCGTGACCGCAAGCGGGCGAACCCCTAAGGTATGGCACAGGGCATACGTCAATTCCGCACGGTTGAGGGTATAAAAGTGAAAATCTTTCACGCCTTCACGGCTTAGCACTCGCACCATATCAAGCGCAATAGAGGCGCCCACCATCTGACGCGTGACAGGATCATCCTCCAGCCCTTGATACTGTTTGTGCATCCACTGCGGCACACGCACATTGGTCATCTTGGCAAAGCGCGACGCCTGCTTAAAGTTAGAGACGGGCAAAATCCCTGGGACAATTTCCACGTCAATCCCGGCGGCAACACAGCGATCACGAAAACGTAGATAACTTTCGACATCGAAGAAAAACTGGGTAATCGCCCGGCTAGCACCAGCATCCACTTTGCGCTTGAGGTTAATCAAATCCGCCTGCGCGCTTTTCGCTTCTGGGTGCACCTCAGGGTAAGCGGCAACCGAGATATCAAAGTCATGCTCTTCTTTGAGCAAACGGACTAAATCGACCGCGTACATATCCGGCTTCTTCTCCGGCGATGGCAAATCGCCACGCAACGCCACAATGTCACGGATGCCATTTTGCCAATAATCACGGGCAATATGACGGAGCTCATCTTCAGTGGCATCAATGCAGGTTAGATGGGGTGCTGCCGCGATACCAGTCTGGTCATGAATGCTTTTCACGATGTCATGGGTGCGATCACGCTCACCGGAGTTGGCGCCATAGGTTACCGACATAAACTTAGGTTTGAGTGCTTTTAAGCGATGTACTGAGTTCCAGAGGGTTTCTTCCATACTTGGGGTGCTGGGAGGAAAAAACTCAAATGAGACGTTAATATCGCCATCTAAGTCAGCAATGTTCTGATTGAGTGCATCAATGTGGCCTGCGTGTGTGTAGCTCATATCCTCTCCCTGACACCGAACGACGCTGTTCAGTCTGCCTGTTTCTGCTCTGCTTTTGATTTATACGTTTAGACGTCCACATGTCTAAAGATTGTCGTGATTCGGCTAAAATGTCAACGATGCAAGCCATGAAAAAAACTCATGGTGTTATGAAGATAGACGACACAGCCATCAATGCACACCTCACAACGCGGGTAACGGCACAAAAAAAGCTGCCTACGCAGCGCGCAGACAGCTTGATCACGGTTATCCATTAGCGGGTTAGTGAAGGCGACTTATCAAGCGATTTAAATCGGATTGAATGGCGCCTGCCGTGACATCACGTCCCGCCCCTGGCCCACGAATGACCAAAGGATTCTCGCGATACCATTGGCTTTCAATCGCAAACACATTGTCACACGGTAATAGATGCGCAAGTGGATGCTCGCTGGGTAGGGTTTCTAGGCTCACATGGGCGTGACCGTTAACTTCCAAGCGCGCCACATAACGTAGCACTGACCGATTTTTATGCGCTTTGTCTAATCGCTCTTGTAGCGGTTCATCCATTTGGTGTGCATTATCAAGAAAGGCATCCAAAGACAGATCAGCCAGTGACTTAGGCACCAAGGACTCAACCTTTACCTGCTCAGGTTCGAGGGACATGCCCGCTTCACGTGCCAAAATCACCAATTTACGCACCACGTCAGCCCCAGAAAGATCATCCCGTGGGTCAGGCTCGGTTAGGCCTTGCTGCCAAGCCTGCTCAAGCAGGACGCTAAAGGGGACCTCACCACTGAATTGCAAAAACAGCCATGACAAAGTGCCAGAAAAGATCCCAGACAGTGCAACAATCGTGTCACCACTTTCACGCAGATCTTGCACCGCGTAGTTAATCGGTAACCCGGCGCCCACGGTCGCATTGTAGAGCCAATGGCGCCCGGTTTTGCTAAACGCCTGCTGAATCGCGTGGTACTGCTCGGCGGGTGCGGCGCCCGCCTCTTTGTTGGCGGAGATTAAGTGAAAGCCATGCTCGGCAAGTCGCGGATACAAGTACGCTAATGACTCACTGGCGGTGACATCCAACACAATCACATCGTCATACGGGTGATTCAGTAGACGGGTGAGCCACTCATCATCAAAATAAGGCTCGCAACGCTCGTCAAACCCATCCAACACATGCGTGGCATCAATACCTGCAAAATCAAGCCATTGGTTGCGGCTGTCCACCACTGAAATCAGTGAGACTTCCTTACCATGACGCTTTTCCAAGTGTGCTTTTTGCTCGGCAAAAAGGCTTAGCCAACGGGTACCAATATTGCCTTTGCCCACCAACACCAAGCCGATACGGCGCTGAGCTTGGAACAAGGCATCATGCAAACTGGCAACCAGTGCCTGAGTGTGGACGTGGCGTAGGATAGCAACCAAGCTCAGCCCAGAGGCCGACTCACTGATAAATTCCACCGGCTGTGATTTGAGTTGCTGATAGAAGCCATGGCAGTGTACGGGGTTGTTCACCACGCCTGCCCCAACCGCCGCCACCATGGTAAAGCCTTCACGCAGTTTGAGTTCAGCTGGGAGGCCGGCATCTTGAATTTGCGCCATTACCAATGCCACGACTTCCGTGGTAAACGCTAACAAAATACGGTACTGGTCGTCTTGGTAATCCGTTGCTAATGGCTGTACTTTTAGCTGTGACAAAATCCGGCTGAGCTCTTGTTTTATCGCTTGAAAATCTTGTCCTCGCGCGACATCAAACTGGAGCAAGCTCACCTCATCCAACGCCGTAATGATTTTTGCCCCGCGCCCGGTGGCTAACACGCGTTCAATACGTGTTGATCCGCTATCCGGCGCTTGGGTGCAGCGCAACGTCAGGTCGGTCGCACTTTGCGCCACCGGCTGTAAGGTTCGGCTATGCAGCACGGGAGCCGCGAGTCGCGCCAGTTCTCCCGCCTCGTCAAGACGAATTAAAGGCAGCAAACAGGCATTATCAACATGGCGTGGGTCCGCGCTATAGACCCCGGCGACATCACTCCAAATGGTCACACGGCTCACGCCTGCAAGCGCCCCCAAGACAGTGGCCGAGTAATCGGAGCCATTGCGCCCTAACAGCACGGTTTCTCCCGCTTGATTTTGTGCCATAAAGCCCGTGATCACCACTTGGGTGTGGGCATATTGGGATAACTGGTTGTTCAGCAATGGCCAAGACGCTCCCCGATCAACCTCCGGCTGCGCTGCCCGCTCGGCACGTAGACACAGACGTGAGTCCAACATCACAGCCGGTTGCTGGTGCTGGCTAAGCAAGCTCGCCAGTAAGCGTGCCGACCATACCTCGCCAAACCCTTGAATACGCGCCTTATCTGCGTCAGTCAGCGCGCCCTCACCCAAGGTCGCAATCGTGGCGATGTCTGTATACAAGGCATCGACAAGGCGCTGCTTATCTTCACCATCAATAAGATTTTCAATTAAATCTTGCTGAAAGCCGCGCAAGGTCTGTAGCGTTTCATGGGCGAGGCGACCGTCTTTGTTGAGCTGAGCCAAATAGGCGATCAATTGGTTAGTGGTTTTGCCTGCCGCGGAGACCACAATCAAATCTTGGCGGCCCGCGTGGGCGGTCAATACATCTACAACCCGACGATAGCAGGCGGGCGACGCCAAGCTGCTGCCGCCAAATTTATGAAGTTGTCGTTGTGATTCAGGGGACGTCTCCGTCGATTGCGCATGCATGACAAGGTCTCTCTTTGTCTAACCAAATATCAGGGTAAAGCAAGGAACAGCGCCGTAACGTTGTTCAGGTTACGCGGCCAGTGCCGCAAAAGCGTGGGCCAAATCAGCGATGAGATCATCCGCATCTTCCAGTCCGATTGAAAAGCGCAGCAAAGTCGGTGCGATACCCGCTTCCGCTTGCGCCACATCACTCATCGCCCGATGTGTCATGGAGCCTGGGTGTGTGACCAAGCTTTCTACACCGCCTAACGACTCTGCTAAAGCAAATAGCGAAAGGCCTGCGATAAAACGCGCCACCCCGTCACTGTCGGTATCCAATTCCAAGCTCAGCATACTACCAAAGCCTGATTGCTGACGGGCAGCAATTTCGTGACCCGGATGGGTAGCGAGTCCCGGATAATAGAGTTGGCGCACAGCAGGAACCGTTTGCAGATAGGCGAGTACCGCTTGCGTGTTTTGCTGGTGTTGTTTAACCCGTGCGCCTAAGGTACGCAACCCTCGCAATGTCATATAACTGTCAAACGCGTTGCCCGTGGCGCCTATACAGTTGCCCCACCACGCTAAGGTTTCGGCAAGCTCACTGGTTGCTGCGATCACCGCGCCACCGACAATATCAGAATGACCATTAATAAATTTGGTGGTCGAATGCACCACCATGTCGGCCCCTAGCGCAAGAGGTTGCTGTAAAGCGGGAGATAAAAAAGTGTTGTCGACCACCACCCAAGCCCCCACTTGATGGGCTTTTTGGCATATTTCTGCGATATCGACCACGCGTAAGAGTGGATTGGATGGGGTTTCCACCAGCACGAGCTTGGGCTGTTTAGCCAATGCTTGGTCCAACGCATCATGGTCCGATTGATCGACAAAACTTACCTGCCAGATCCCTTGTTTGGCACGCGATTCGAGCAAGCGATAGGTGCCGCCATAACAATCATGTGGGGCGACAATATGCTCGCCAGCCTCCAACAGAGATAGCACCAAGTTTATCGCCGACATCCCGCAGTTGGTCACCACCGCACCTGCGCCCCCTTCTAAGTCAGTCAGCGCTTGTTCGAGCTGCGCACGCGTTGGGTTGCCGCCTCGCGCGTAGTCGTAAGTAGGCACATCACCCAGTGCCGGGAAACGGTAATTGGTCGATAAGTACAGGGGAGGCACCACCGCATGGTGCTGGGTGTCAGTCCCAATTCCGGTCCGAACGGCGATAGTGTCGGTTTTTTTCTCAGTCATGATCTATCCTTGCTAGTCTGGTTTGCGCATCGTGGGCGTGATCCAGGTTTCATACTGCCACCTTACCCTGTGCTTTTTGGGACGTCAACACTTCTAGACGTCTATACTCCTTTGCATGTGGCGGTTAATATAGCTAAAATCTCCGCAGCATCATTCTGGGTATTCCATAATCAAGATAGGTGAGACATGGCGCAGTGGAACGGCGACTACATTAATCCGTATGCCGAACATGGTAAAAAGAAAGAGCAGGTAAAGAAGATCACCGTCTCTATCCCATTAAAAGTACTAAAAATTCTTACCGACGAGCGTACTCGTCGTCAGGTGCAAAACCTCCGTCATGCGACCAATAGTGAGTTGTTGTGTGAGGCATTTCTTCATGCCTACACCGGCCAACCACTACCAACCGATGACGATATCCGTAAGGATAAACCCGACAGCATTCCCGCTGAAGCACGTCGGATCATGGAAGAGCTTGGTATCGAGTTCGACGATAGCGAATACTAAAAAAACCCGCCGATTGGCGGGTTTTCTGTAATGATAGGTGCTCAGTACAGCCTTCTCAGGCTCTATTCCACCGCGCTTTCCTCACGCTCAAGCATTACGCCTTATCGAGCATATAGTTTTCTGGCATCTCGATACGAGCCACGCCGGTTTCCACGGCGGCCAGCGCTACCGCGCGGGCGACCTTAGGTAATAAACGCGCGTCCATTGGCTTGGGAATAATGTAATCTGGGCCGAAGCTTAGCGAAGACAAACCGGCGGCGTCTAATACCGTTTGTGGGACAGGCTCTTTGGCTAGGCTGCGAATGGCTTCTACCGCTGCCAACTTCATCGCATCGTTAATTTCACTGGCACGTACATCCAATGCGCCACGGAAAATAAACGGGAAGCAGAGCACGTTATTGACCTGATTCGGGTAATCCGAACGCCCGGTTCCCATGATCAGATCATCGCGCACTTGATGCGCCACATCCGGATGAATTTCAGGATCTGGGTTCGAGCAGGCAAATACCACGGGTTTATCTGCCATCAGCTTCAAGGCGTCGGGTGAGAGCAAGTCTGGACCGGAGACGCCAACGAACATATCCGCGCCCTCAATCACATCTTCGAGGGTACGCTTATCCGTGTTATTGGCAAACAGCTGCTTGTATTTGTTGATGTCGTCACGACGCGTATGGATCACGCCTTTACGATCCAACATATAGATTTTTTCCCGCTGAGCGCCACATTTTATTAATAGCTCCATACAGGCAACAGCCGCTGCGCCTGCGCCCATGCACACCACCGTCGCCTCGCGGATATCTTTGCCTTGCAGCTCAAGCGCGTTAAGCATGCCGGCAGCGGTGACGATGGCCGTGCCGTGTTGATCATCATGAAATACAGGCACTTCGCAACGTGCAATTAATTGTTTTTCAATCTCAAAACAATCTGGGGCTTTGATATCTTCGAGATTGATACCGCCAAAGGTATCCGCGATGTTCGCCACGGTATCCACGAATTCATCGATAGTACGGTGTTTGACTTCAATGTCGATCGAGTCCAAGCCAGCAAAACGCTTGAACAATAAAGCTTTACCTTCCATGACAGGCTTAGAAGCCATGGGGCCTAAATTTCCTAGCCCCAAAATCGCGGTGCCGTTTGAGACCACCGCCACCATGTTGCCTTTACCCGTATAGCGGTAAACCGCATCCGCATCTTGCGCTATCTCACGCACAGGCTCAGCAACGCCAGGACTATACGCCAACGCGAGATCCGCGGCCGAGTCAGCAGGTTTGCTCAATTCAACAGAAATTTTTCCGGGAGTAGGGTATGCATGATAATCCAGCGCTTGCTGGCGTTTATCGTCCGACATCTAGTGTTCCTAATTATTATCGTGAAGGGGAAACTAATATCGACAGGGAAGCGTCACCGATATTAGTCAGACACTCTACAAACCACACAGGGAAGGTTTGTATAATAAAAAAGATGGTAACGCAGGGAGCAAACGTCCACCAGTACTAACAGCGCATTCGCGATGATGCTCGGACCTGTTGTCCGATGACAGGGACGATACGATCAAAAAAGGGACGCTGATGCGTCCCTTCTCTGTATTCGGTCAATAGCGGCTTATTTTTTGCTGCTAAGGGCACCGAAACGCTTCTTAAAGCGGTCAACACGGCCACCGGTATCAAGGATACGCTGCTTACCAGTGTAGAATGGGTGACACTTGTCACACACGTCTAGGTAAATGTCTTTGCCTAGGGTTGTGCTGAACGCGAATTCGTTACCGCAAGAGCATTTTGCTGTGACGGCTTTGTACTCTGGATGGATACCAGCTTTCATAGGGATAACCTCATCTTAAAGGCCGTGTCGCTCTCCCGATCCTAAGCCGGGCACCACACGTCGTTAACAAACATTTTCTAAGGCGCGCAATTCTAATCAAGCGCCCTCTTTTTCGCAACTTTTTTGTGCAATCCGCGTGTCTCTTACGGTGCAACAAGGCTTTGCCAACGTGTGGCTAACCGTTACACTGACATTCCTTCTGGCCAATAAGATGTTGTGATGGAACAGTTTGCTCAGGTGGCTTTGCCTGTCCCTTTGCCGAAAACCTTTGATTACCGTATTGCAGACGATCAGCATCCAATCATCGGAGGGCGCGTCAAGGTGCCGTTTGGACGCCAGCATAAAGTTGGCATCGTTACCGGCTTGTCGCCAACGGCCAGTGTGGAAGCCAGCCAACTCAAAGCGATTGATACCGTACTCGACACGCAGCCGGTTTGGACCCCCGCGGTATACAATCTCCTGCAATGGGCGAGCCGTTTTTACCATCATCCGCTAGGAGATGCGATGGGGGCGGTGATGCCAACCTCGCTGCGTAAAGGACGCCCTGCGACATTGCAGCAACAAAAATGGTGGCAAATCACCGAGTCAGGACAAAACCAACCTCTATCAGGTCTGAGCCGCGCCCCCAAACAAGCCCGAGTGTTGCAGCTTCTCACGCACGGTCCAGCCACTCAAGCCGACTTAATCGAACAAGACATCGGCACGCCGGTGCTAAAGACGGTGGCAGAAAAAGGCTGGATCGCGCCCTACTCGCCCCCTTCTCAGGCCAATGCTTGGGTAAAAAACTTTGCGGTGACCGAAGAAAAACCGACGTTAAACCACGAGCAAGCGATGGCGGTTGCCACCCTCAATGCTGGCGATGGTTTTGCCTGCGCGCTATTAGAGGGGATCACTGGCTCAGGCAAAACCGAGGTGTATCTCAATGTGCTTGAGCCGGTGCTCGCACGTGGCCAGCAAGCGCTCATCCTGGTGCCAGAAATTGGCCTGACACCACAAACCATTCGCCGTTTTGAGCGCCGCTTTGCTGTTCCTGTGACCGTGATGCATTCAGGGCTCAGCGATACCGACCGTCTCAACGCCTGGCTGGCCGCACGGGAAAATCAAGCCGCGATAGTGATTGGCACACGCTCAGCGCTTTTTACCCCCATGGCAAAGCTTGGCATCATCATTATCGATGAGGAGCACGACCCTTCCTATAAGCAGCAAGATAGCTTTCGCTATCACGCCCGCGATCTGGCTGTCATGCGGGGGCATGAAGAACAAGTGCCGGTGATCTTGGGCTCGGCAACGCCATCACTGGAGAGCTTACACAACGCAAAAACCGGAAAATACCAGTACCTTAAGCTCACGCAACGTCCTGGTAACGCGGTCACCGCCCGGCAAGGGATACTCGATATCAAAGGCCATCACCTCGAAGCTGGCTTGTCGGCGCCGCTGATTGCTGAAATGCGTCAGCACCTGCAACAAGGTAACCAGGTGATGCTGTTTTTAAATCGCCGCGGTTATGCGCCCGCGATGATGTGTCACGAATGCGGCTGGCTAGCGAACTGCCAACGCTGTGATGCCTACTATACCCTTCATCAACAACACCAAGAGTTGCGTTGTCATCACTGTGGCCACCAAAAACGTGTGCCTCCCCAATGTGGCGACTGTGGCTCTACCCAGCTTATTAGTGTCGGCGTCGGTACCGAGCAACTCGAATCCCAGCTTGGCACCTTGTTTCCCGAATACAATACCGTTCGCATTGATCGCGATAATACCCGGCGAAAAGGGAGCCTTGAAGGTTACTTGGCCGACATTGAAAAGGGTGAGTATCAAATTCTATTGGGCACACAAATGCTCGCCAAAGGCCATCACTTTCCTAACGTCACCCTGGTCGCCTTAGTCGATGTTGACGGGGCACTATTCAGTAATGACTTTCGTGCCCCTGAGCGTTTGGCCCAATTGATGGTGCAAGTCGCCGGGCGAGCGGGCCGCGCCAGTAAGCCGGGTACCGTGTTATTACAAACCCACCATCCAGAGCACACCCTGATCCAATCTTTAGTGCATAAAGGTTATCAAGCCTTTGCCGAATCTGCGTTAAATGAACGGCGTCAGGCGTGGCTGCCGCCTTACACGTTTCTTAGTCTCTTTCGCGCCGACGGGCATGAAGAAAACAGTGTCCAGCAGTTTTTACAACAGGTGCGTCAAACGCTGGCTACCTCACCGATTCAACAGGATGAATGCCATATTATGGGGCCTATGCCCGCCGCCATGGCGAAACGCGCGGGTCGCTATCGGTGGCAACTCCTCATTCAAGCGCCCAGCCGAAAAATCATGCAGCAATGGCTCCAAGTGGCGCTTCCGGCCATCCAACAGCTCCCTCTGTCGCGTAAAGTGAGGTGGTCATTAGATGTCGAGCCGCAAGACCTTTCTTAACATTCCCTTGCAGTAAAGCGACAGCAATCACACTTTCATTGCAATAAGTGTTAGCTTGTCCGTGTTTAAATCGGACAAGGCTAGGTAGAATAAGGCCGCAATTGGCTAAGAGAACAGGTCAGACGAGCTAATAACTGTCTGATCTCACAATACAGATAACAAGAGGACTGTCATTATGGCGACAATGAAGGACGTTGCCCACATTGCCGGTGTATCCACAGCAACCGTCTCTCGCGCGCTGATGAACCCTGAGAAGGTCTCGGCCACAACCCGTAAAAAGGTTGAGCAAGCGGTCGTAGAAGCTGGCTATTCCCCTAACTCACTTGCACGTAACCTACGCCGCAACGAGTCCAAAACCATCGTCGCGATTGTCCCAGACATCTGCGATCCTTACTTTAGTGAGATCATCCGCGGGATCGAAGAAGCGGCGATGGAGCACGGTTACCTGGTTTTGCTCGGAGATAGTGCCCAACAACACCACCGCGAAAACTCATTCGTCAACTTGGTTTTTACCAAACAGGCAGATGGCATGCTCCTACTGGGCTCCGATGTCCCCTTTGATGTCAGTAAGCCCGAGCAGAAAAATCTCCCTCCGCTTGTGATGGCATGTGAATATGCCCCGGATCTTGAATTGCCGACGGTGCATATCGACAACCTGACTGCCGCTTTTGAGGCGGTCAATTACCTCACCCAAGTCGGCCACACCCGTATTGCCAATATTACTGGGGTGCCGGAAACCGCACTGACGCAATTCCGCTCACAAGGCTATCAGCAGGCCCTGCAGCGCGCGGGGATTACAGTCAACCCAGCCTACAGCGTGGTGGGAGATTTCAGTTTTGCCTCTGGGGCGCGGGCAATGACCAATCTATTGTCCCTCCCTGAGCCTCCCACCGCGGTATTCTGTCATTGTGATGTGATGGCCGTCGGTGCCATGCAACAAGCAAAGCGCCTAGGCATGCGCGTGCCGCAAGATATTTCGATTGTAGGGTTTGATGACATCCAATTCGCCGAATATTGCGATCCTCCCCTGACCACTGTCTCCCAACCTCGCTACGACATTGGTCGTCAGGCGATGTTAATGCTGCTCAACACCTTACAAGGGCGTGAAGTGAATGCAGGATCACGGCTTTTAGATGCCAAATTAGTGATCCGTGAGAGCGTTGCCCCACCGTCTCGGTAGTAAGACTGGTCAGCACGAGTCGAAGCCAGTAACATGAGCGCTTTACTGGCTTTTTGAAATTGAATATTTGCTGTGGCAACTCGTGACTACGTAAAACGTGGTAAAGCACCACGTAAAAAAAATACCCGCCGCCAACCACCTAAAGCGCGTGCTCGTTTCCCATTAAAATGGGCGTTGCTTGCTGTCTGTTTGGTTGGCGCGTTTGGTTATGGCCTGTACCTATTAAGCAATACCGACGCACCCGCGCCTAAACCGGCAACAGACGCACAGCCTCAGCCTTCCACGCAGAGCAAGAAGGCACATCTGCCTAAAAAGCCTGAAGAAAAATGGAGTTACATCGAAGAGCTGGAGAGTAAAGAGGTGGAAGTGAAGGCCAAAGCATTGCCGCAATCCACGCGTCCTTACCTGATGCAATGCGGTGCGTACCGCAGTCAAGAGCAGGCAAATGAACGTAAAGCGATCATCGCTTTTCAAGGGCTAGAAAGCCAAATCAAGATAAGCCAAGGAGAAAAAGGCACCTGGTACCGGGTGGTATTGGGTCCTTACCCACGCAAGCGTCAAGCAGAGCGTGACCGTAATATGCTCCGCCGCGCCGGGGTTGAGCCTTGTGCTATTTGGTACTGGGAATAACAGCGCCACATTTTATCGGCTGGGCCAAGTCTATTCCTTGCCCAGCCTTGATTGAAATCCTTCCTTCTCCCCTTGAAAAGTGAGCGGCAAAGCCCAACCTCTTACATTAATCACCCACCTGGTGTACCAGACACAAAGAAAGAGGTTCCCGTGACTACAATCGTTTCCGTTCGTCGCGAAGGTAAAGTGGTTATTGCTGGCGATGGCCAAGTGTCACTCGGCAATACCGTGATGAAAGGCAATGCCCGAAAAGTCCGTCGTTTGTATAACGGCCAAGTTCTCGCCGGATTTGCTGGCGGCACTGCTGATGCCTTCACCTTATTTGAGCGCTTCGAGCGCAAGCTTGAATTACACCAAGGGCACCTAACCAAAGCGGCCGTTGAACTGGCTAAAGAATGGCGAACTGATCGCGCGCTACGTCGATTAGAGGCCCTACTGGCGGTCGCCGATGAAACCGCCTCATTGATCATTACCGGTAACGGCGATGTGGTTGAACCAGAGCGCGACTTGATCGCCATTGGCTCTGGCGGCAACTATGCCCAAGCCGCCGCCGTTGCTATGCTTGAAAACACGGCGTTAGATGCCCGCGAGATCGCAGAGAAAGCGCTAACCATCGCCGGTGATATATGTGTGTTTACTAACCAGCAGCACACCGTTGAAGAACTCGAGAGTAAGAAACAGGATTAGTGATGTCTGAAATGACTCCACGCGAAATCGTGCATGAGCTTGACCGTCACATTATCGGTCAAGACAATGCCAAACGTGCGGTGGCGATCGCACTGCGAAACCGCTGGCGCCGAATGCAGCTTGCCGAAGAGCTGCGTGCGGAAGTCACCCCGAAAAACATCTTGATGATTGGTCCAACCGGTGTGGGTAAAACGGAGATCGCTCGCCGGTTGGCACGCCTTGCCAACGCGCCTTTTATCAAGGTGGAAGCTACCAAGTTCACCGAAGTGGGTTATGTCGGGAAAGAGGTGGAAACCATTATTCGCGATCTGGCGGATGTGGCGATGAATATGACCCAGCAGCAAGCGATGGAAAAGGTAAAATTCCGCGCTGAAGAACAAGCTGAAGATCGTATCCTCGATATCTTGCTGCCACCCGCACGTGACGCATGGGGCCAAAATGAGGCCAGCCAAGAGGACTCTTCAACACGGCAAAGCTTCCGTAAAAAATTACGCGAAGGCCAGCTTGATGATAAAGAAGTGGAAGTCGATGTCGCCGCCCCCCAAATGGGCGTTGAGATTATGTCGCCTCCTGGCATGGAAGAAATGACCAACCAGCTACAAGGCATGTTCCAAAACTTGGCAGGCAACACCACCAAAAAGCGCAAGATGAAAATCAAAGACGCGATGAAGGTGTTGACCGAAGAGGAAGCGGCCAAGCTGGTCAATCATGATGACATCAAAGAACAAGCCATTCATGCGGTGGAAAACAATGGCATCGTCTTTATTGATGAAATCGATAAGATTTGTAAATCCGGTAACACCAGCGGCGGTGACGTATCGCGCGAAGGGGTGCAACGTGATCTATTGCCGTTAGTGGAAGGCAGTACGGTCTCGACCAAACACGGCATGATCAAAACCGATCATATCCTGTTTATCGCTTCAGGCGCATTCCAAGTGTCACGTCCGTCTGATCTGATCCCAGAGCTGCAAGGCCGTCTGCCCATCCGTGTTGAGCTTGAAGCCCTATCAACTCATGACTTCAAGCGTATCCTCACCGAGCCAAACGCCTCGCTCACCCAGCAATATACCGCCTTGCTGAAAACCGAAGAGATTGATCTGGCGTTTGAAGAAAGTGGTATCGATGAGCTCGCCTCTGCCGCTTGGCGCGTGAACGAGAAAACCGAAAACATCGGTGCTCGTCGTCTGCATACACTGATGGAGCGTTTGATGGAAGACGTCTCGTACGAAGCCAGCGAGCGCGCCGGTCAAAGCGTGACAGTGGATGCCGAGTACGTGCGTAGCCACCTTGAAGAGCTGGTGGATGACGAAGATCTCAGCCGCTTTATTCTCTAATCCACACCGATATCAAGGGCAGCAAACGCTGCCCTTTTTTGCATAAAAGTTTGCGCTGACGCAAACGGAAGTCGAATTTCCTCACCCTTCCCGTTGCCCACTTACACGCTTAAGCGATAATGGCGATATTGTCTTTTCGTCGAGAGTGTCTGTATGACTCAATCCACTTTGGCTATTTGGCTTGATGCCGCTCGGCCCAAGACCTTGCCCCTTGCCATTACCTCTATTTTATGTGGCAGCGCGGTCGCCGCTTCACAAGGGCGTCTTTCTTGGTCGATTAGCGCCATGGCTTTGGTCACTGCGTTATTACTGCAGATTTTGTCTAACCTCGCCAATGATTATGGCGATGCGGTGAAAGGGACAGATAACGCTGCGCGCCTTGGCCCAATGCGCGCCATTCAGTCAGGACACGTGAGTGTTGCCACCATGCGGCGTGCACTCATCCTCAACGTACTACTCACGCTCATCAGTGGCGGCAGTTTAATTGCCATTGCCTGCCAACAACCCACTGATATCGTCAGTTTTCTGCTACTCGGTGTCATGGCCATTGTGGCGGCCATTACCTACACCGTAGGCAATAAACCCTATGGCTATCGTGGGCTGGGGGATCTCTCCGTGTTGATGTTTTTCGGTTGGCTGGGTGTCGCTGGGACCTACTATTTACAAGTTGGACACATTGACTCGCTAGTTATCCTCCCCGCCACCGCATGCGGCTTACTCGCAGTGGGAGTGCTCAACATCAATAACCTACGCGACATTGATAACGATCGCGCCTGTGGCAAACATACGCTTGTGGTACGGTTAGGCCCACATCGCGGTCGCCAGTATCATGTAATTTTGCTTGCCAGTGCCGTGGTTTGCTATTCGCTGTTTGCCGCGCTCACCTTCCAAGCTTGGCTGGGATGGTTGTTTCTCGCCGGCGTTCCCTTATTGATTCGCCATGGCCGTGAAGTGTATCAAGCCGCAAGCGCCACCGCATTGCGCCCCATGATGGGAAACATGGTACGTTGTGCACTGGTCACCAATGGCCTTTTTATGACCGGTATGCTGTTGGTGTAATCAGGGCACAGATTGTCCCCTTTTGCATTGCAAAGCCTTATCGGCCCGTTATACTTGGACTAGCCTTGTTGGCAACCGCATGTTGTCAGCCTTTTTCTGCCTCAACAAGAAGTTAGACTATGGAATACAATACCTCGGAACTATGCGACATGTATCTTGACCAAGTGGATGTCGTGGAGCCAATGTTTAGCTCTTACGGGGGCCGCAGTGCGTTTGGTGGCCAGATTACAACCGTTAAATGCTTTGAGGATAATGGCCTTATCCGCGAGCTTGCTGAACAAGACGGTCAGCAACGGATCATGTTGATTGATGGCGGTGGCTCACTGCGCCGTGCGTTGATTGATGGCGAAATTGCACAGCTTGCTGCTGATAACGATTGGGCAGGTATGATTGTGTATGGCTGCGTCCGTGATGTCGATACTATTGATGAGCTTGATATCGGTATTCAAGCACTGGCATCGATTCCGGTCGGCGCGGATGAACAAGGCACAGGGGAAACCGACGTTCCCGTCAACTTTGGCGGTGTGACTTTCCTCCCGGACGATCATGTCTATGCAGATACGACTGGCGTGATCCTCTCACCCGACGCGCTCACCATGGACAGCGTCGACGTTGATGACGAGGAAGACGACGACTAATACGTCGCCTCACGCGGATAGAAAAACAGAGCCAATCGGCTCTGTTTTTGTTTATTCGACGTTCTCAATCTTGCCCAGCAAGCTACGAATACGGTTTTGCCACGCTTCTTGCTCTTCACGCAGTTTGGCGTTTTCTTGCTCGAGGCTTTCACGGCTTTCTTTCACCGAGGCTGCATCACGCTCTAGCGCGTCATTCTTTTCTTTCAGCTCTTCGATTTCCATTTGCAGCAGCGAAATGGTATCCACCGCCATTTGTACTTTTGCTTCGAGTTGTTCTAATACTTCCAATGACATCAAGGCCACCTTATTTCTGACGATTGATCCCGTTACTACTGACATCAGCAGCAACCCGTGCAACGTGATTGTGCACCCCGCTGTTATTGTACCGAGCGCACGCTAGACTGCCACTGTTCTCGCGCCTTGCCAACGCACAAGTGCACAAAAATCCAGCATATTTGGTGTTATTCCTGATCCGCCTGACGTGTATTTCCACATATCCTCTGCTCACAGGCGTACGCAAACGTTTTCTATTTCTGGTAAACTGGCGCGCGCTCACTGGGCTGACCAGTTTTTGTGGCTTTTATCTTGGAGTACTCATGAAACGCGATCTCGCACTGGCTTTCTCTCGTGTCACCGAAGGCGCCGCCCTTGCCGGTTATAAATGGCTAGGCCGTGGCGATAAAAATGCAGCGGATGGTGCAGCCGTTGCCGTGATGCGTACCTTACTGAACCTCACCGAGATTGATGGTGAAATTGTGATTGGCGAGGGCGAAATTGACGACGCGCCGATGCTCTATATCGGCGAACAAGTCGGCTTGGGCGGCGACGCGGTCGATATTGCCGTCGATCCGATTGAAGGCACACGCATGACGGCCATGGGGCAAGCGAATGCCTTGGCGGTACTGGCCGCCGGCGAGAAAGGTAGCTTTTTAAAAGCGCCGGATATGTACATGGAAAAACTGGTAGTGGGACCGGGCGCCAAAGGTGCCATTGATCTGCACAAGCCCCTGCTCGAGAACTTAGAAAATATCGCCATCGCCCTAGGTAAAACCCTAGATACGCTGGTCGTCGCCACCTTGGCAAAGCCTCGCCATGACGCCATCATCGCCACTATGCAGCAACGCGGGATCCGAGTTTTCGCCTTTCCCGATGGCGACGTGGCCGCCTCAATTCTTACCTGCATGCCGGAAAGCGAAGTAGATGTGATGGTCGGCATTGGCGGTGCGCCGGAAGGTGTGGTGTCAGCCGCCGTTATTCGCGCCTTAGGCGGCGACATGCAAGGACGTTTGCTCCCTCGCCACGAAGTCAAAGACGATACCCCAGAAAACCGCGCTTTTGGTGAGCAAGAATTAGCCCGTTGCCAAGAAATGGGCATCCAAGCCCACCAAGTACTGACGTTATCCGACATGGCGAGCAGCGATAACGTTGTCTTTGCCGCCACTGGGATCACCAAAGGGGACTTGCTAGATGGCATTAGTCGCCAAGGCGATCTGGCCACCACAGAAACCCTGGTGGTACGCGGTCAATGTCGTACCATACGCCGCATCCACTCGACCCACTATTTAAGCCGCAAAGACGACGCCATCAAGCATCACATCTTATAACTCAGCGGGCAGCCAATGTGCTGCCCTCACTGGTCAAGTGGATTGATTTCGATTACCCTTTTATAAACACTTTGCTTTATTTAGTTGTGTGCTGCTGGGCAGCGTATTGGGGTAATCACTATCACTACCATCAAGTCTACCGATCGCATTCTCGATACCCTTAAACGAGAAGGCAGTGTCAGCGCAAAAACCCTCGCGCAATCGCTGGGGATGACCACGATGGGCGTGCGCCAACACTTACAGAGCCTTGAGCGAGACGGGCTGGTTGATTTCGAAGATGTGCGCGCCAAAGTGGGCCGCCCCACCCGCCACTGGTCGCTCACCGCTAGTGGTCATAGCCGTTTTGCAGATAGTCATAACGATCTGTCGATCACCTTGATTGACTCCGTCCAAGACGTGTTTGGCGAGCAAGGCGTCGAAAAAGTGATCGCGCAACGAGAAGCGCGAACCCTTGCGCAATATCAAGATGCACTAAAAGATTGCGATAATTTAGAGGCTAAATTGCAAACCTTGGCGTATCTTAGAGAGAGCGAGGGGTATATGGCCGAGCTCCAACAGGATGGCGCCGACTACATATTGATTGAACATCACTGCCCTATCTGCCACGCAGCCAAAACGTGTCCGGCGCTTTGCCGTTCAGAAATACAATTATTTCAACGCCTTTTAGGTAACGCTTACCGTATCGAGCGCGAAGAGCACATCGTGTCCGGGCAACGTCGCTGTACATATCGAATCGGAGAAAAGACGTGAGGAGGTAATATGGCCACTTGGATCAAGGCTGAAGTTGTGGAGAACCAACATTGGACGAAGGATCTCTTCAGCCTGGTGTTATCCGCCCCTATTGAACCCTTTACCGCCGGCCAGTTTACAAAACTGGGGATGGAGATCGACGGTAAACTCATTCAACGCGCCTACTCGTTTGTTAACCCTCCTCAAAGTAAGTATCACGAAGTCTATGCCACACGTGTCGCCGATGGACTCATGTCGCCGCGACTGCATGCGCTAGAGCCGGGTGAAACCGTGATGATCACCAAAGATCCCGCGGGCTACTTTACCTTGGATGAAGTGCCGCAAGGCCAACATTTGTGGATGCTCGCCACCGGTACCGCCATTGGTCCTTATCTGTCGATTATGGAGCAAGGGGACGTTTGGTCACGGTTTAGAAAGGTTATCTTGGTGCATGCGGTAAGATTCGCGGCGGATCTGACCTATCAAGCGCGCATCAACGCACTGCAAGAAAAATACCCCGATCAGTTAGTCGTGCAACCGTTCGTGAGTCGCGAGCCCACCGCGGGCGCCCTTTCTGGACGGATCACCCATGCGTTGGAAGATGGCTTGCTCGAGCGTGTGGTTGGGCTGCCGCTTCAGCCCGAACATAGTCAAGTGATGCTGTGCGGGAACCCGGCGATGGTCAAAGAAGTGAAGAGCATTTTGGAAGGCAAAGGATTAAGCAAAAACCTACGCCGTAAGCCCGGTAATATTACCACTGAGCACTATTGGTAAGTCGTTGCGCCCCTTTGCTGGGGTGCATACGGTAACCCGTTGTATTTTTATAGTTAAAAATAAGCACTAAAAAGCGGTCATTTTTCAGGGGATTGTTTGTGCCACAGTCTGCTTTCCCGTTCAGAGCGCCAAGTGGCTCAGACACCCTGAATTTGATCCCCCCACGCCCCCGACTCATAGTTATTCATACGCCTTGGTAATGCGGTCATCTGACCGACGGCGTACAAAGGAGTAACTTATGAAGACGCTACCTTCTTTTGATGAACTGGCCGCTTTGGCCCAGTCCGATCCAAAAGCTTTAGAAGCTTTGCGCCTCAAGATGAGTGAAGAAGTGATTGCCAATGCCTCACATGCCACGCAACCACAGCTCCACGCCATGCTAAGCCACATCAACCGCGTGATAGAACATGGCAAAAACCCACTGCACGTGAACGTCATGTTATTTCAAGCGCTGTCAAAGCAATACTCACGCTTTGCCACCGCCTTTGAATCACCCGAATCGCTACGTAGCCACAACGCTGAGATCATGGACTTTCGCGTCGGCCAAGCCGCACGACAAAGCGCACGCGCTGGCGAATAACGTCCAAACCGGCTCGGGTGGAGCATCCACCCGTTACCGCTTTATCATCGGTCAAACCACCGCTGACGCGACCCGCTTGCTGTAGCTTTTGGTTTCCATATCACGAATTTCAACCGTCAAACTGCTCACGTGACTAGCATGGCGGGATAACACGTCAACCAGCGCTTGGCTAATGGCTTGCTTTTGCGCCACAGTTCGCCCATCGAGCAAGCGAAATTCGACATGAATAAAATCACCACGGTCGGCTTGTTCTCCAACCCGCCATACGCCGCAAGGCACGGCTCGCGACTTTAGCGCCGCCGGCTCAAACACCTCACTGGCGATGGCAGCTTGATGTAAGGCCTCCACCACCTGATCGATGTTCACTCGTTCAGAAACCGATTCTGTGTATTCCATGATTAAATGCGGCATCACACACTCCTTGTTATTGAGAAAGGCTATGGTGCCGGATTTTTCACCACCACTCTAGCGAGACCATCACAGTTCACTGGCCAGACGTGCCACAAAATGATGAAAATTTACTACTTAGCGGTTCACTTTTGCCAATAAAACGCGTAAAAACGAAGGCATTCTCGCCATTCTATGATTTTAAACAGAGAAGGCCGCGCTACAATAGACTACCTTCTTTACATCTTTTGACTTCAAATCAACTAAACCGCGGAGGAATTCCTATGCGCCGTCCATTGGTAATGGGTAACTGGAAACTCAATGGCAGCAAAGCCATGGTCACTGAACTGCTTAACGGCCTGAACGCTGAACTTAAAGGCGTGGAAGGTGTGGACGTTGCTGTTGCGCCACCGGTCATGTATTTGGCTCAAGCCGAACAACTGCTGGCGGATAGCGCCATTAAGCTTGGTGCGCAAAACGTCGACACACACAACAGCGGCGCATTCACCGGTGATATCTCTGCAGAGATGCTGAAAGACTTTGGTGCCACCCATATTATTATCGGCCACTCAGAGCGTCGTGAATATCACCAAGAATCTGACGAATTTGTCGCGCAGAAATTCGCTTTCTTGAAAGAAAATGGCCTCACGCCAGTACTTTGTATCGGTGAGTCCGAAGCGCAAAACGAAGCGGGCGAAACCCTTGCTGTCTGTGCACGTCAGCTTGACGCAGTGATCCAATCACAAGGTGTTGAAGCGCTGAACGGTGCGATCATTGCCTATGAACCTATTTGGGCGATCGGTACGGGTAAAGCTGCAACGGCAGAACAGGCTCAAGAAATCCACGCGGCCATTCGTAAGCACATTGCGTCTTACAGCGAAGACGTCGCAAGCAAGGTTGTGATTCAGTACGGCGGTTCAGTAAAAGCAGGAAATGCTGCAGAGTTATTCGCGATGCCGGATATCGACGGCGCGCTAGTTGGCGGTGCCGCGCTTGACGCAGCGGGCTTTGCCGCTATCGCTAAAGCAGCGGCTGAAGCGAAAAAAGCGTAAGCGACTGACGCTAAACGTCTAACAAAACGTCCCCAATCTGGGGACGTTTTTTATTGTGCGCCGGTAAAACCTAATTGCCGCCACGCTTCATAGCCAATAATGGCCACGGCATTAGACAGGTTTAGGCTACGTGCCTCTGGCTGCATGGGAATACGTAACCGCTGCGCGTCGGGTAATGCTTGGATCAACGCATCAGGCAAGCCGCGCGTTTCTGGCCCAAACAACAACACATCACCGTCCGCAAACGTCGCCTCCGTATGAAACTGGGTGGCTTTGGTGGTACACGCAAAGATCCGACGACCCGCCATCGCGTTTGCAAACGCCGCATAGTCTTTATGACGTGTCACTCGGGCAAGATCATGATAATCCAGTCCCGCACGACGGACTTTCTTTTCTTCTAGATCAAAGCCAAGCGGCTCAATCAAATGCAAGTTCGCACCACAGTTGGCACAAAGACGAATGATATTCCCCGTATTAGGGGCAATTTCAGGCTCGTAAAGCGCTATATCAAACATGAGAGTTCATTACCAAAGTAAGCAAGGCAGGTATTGTCGCAACCGCTGGTAGATTGCGCAATATTAACCACTCGGCCATTGCAAGCACACCACGAGTCCACCTTGTGGATGGTTCGCGGCACTGACTTGGCCACCATGCTGCTGTACGGCTTGTGCGGTAATCGCCAGCCCAAGCCCAGTACCGCCCGATTGACGGTCTCGCGCGGCAGACACGCGATAAAAGGGGCGGAAAATATCAGTCAGCATGGTCTCAGGAACGCCGGGGCCATCGTCCTGAATCTCAATATTTAACCCCGCTTGCTCGCTCGTGACCGATAGGCAGACGTGTTTATTGGCGTAGCGAATCGCATTACGCAGCACATTGTCGAGCGCACTGCGGGCTAAGCGCACATTGACGGTTAATGCGACATCAGGAAAGGGAGTCGCCTCGATCTGTTTACCTTGCTGCCCCGCTTCAAATTGGGCATCGTCAACAACCGATTGCCAGAGTACTTGAGCACTGATGGATTCGCGTTCAAGGTGTCCTTGCGATTGCAGTCGTGACAAGGTGAGCAACTCACTGATCAAGGCTTCCAATTGGCTCGCTTCCCGTTCAATCCGCGCTAATACCTCGCTATCGCCCAATTCACGCGCAGCCAAGGCGCGTGCCATTTGTAATCGCGTCAGAGGTGAGCGCAACTCATGGGAAATATCTGACACCAGTTGTTGCTGCCCAGTCACCATCTGATTAAGCGCAGTCACCATTTGGTTAAAGCCTCGACCTGCATCGCGAAACTCTTTGGGGCCTTGCTCAAGGGTAGGGTCAATCACCAACTGCCCCTTGGCGACCCGCTGACTCGCGGTTTGAAACCGACGCGCGGGACGCGTCAAGGTATATGCCAACCAGAGCAACAAAGGGGTACTGACCAACATGGTCACCACTAATAAGTGCTGCGGTTTTTCCAAAATTTTAAGCACAAACGGCAGCTTGGGTTGCCAACGCCGAGCATGATAAAAGGTTCCGGCTTCACGCGCGGTAGTGACGGGGAAAGGGCCGGCTAACATATTGCGGTGATAAAGGCGCTGCATCGGCGCGTCGGTGTCGGTGGTTTGCGATATAAAATGGCGTAATTCGCGTGGCAAAGATCCTAATGTCGCGCTATCAGGCACCCAATACAACTTATAGGGCGTGCGACGATGACCGCGATGTTGATTCTGACGTGCAACCATCATCGCAATTGGAATCTCACGCTGTTGTGAGATTGCTACCAATTGTTCCAGTTGGGCCTGGATACGAGCTTTTTCCGGCGAGGGAATGGCATGCAAGCTACGCGGATCCTCTCGCTGTGCCCAAATAACCGCCGCCAACACCGCCAGCAGCGTCAGCCAGAAAATGACAAAAACCCGACCGTATAAACTTCCGAGAAAGGGCACCCGAGACCAGCGCTCGGCGAGCTGGCGACGCCAGAGACCTAGTCGACCCATAGATAGCCCTTACCCCTTAGGGTTTTAATCCTAGGTTTGCCATCAAGGCGCTCTGGCAGCTTCTTACGCAAATTGGAAATATGCACATCGACTGCACGGTCAAAGGGCATTAGTCGCTTTCCTAGCACCTGCTCACTTAACAAGGCTTTACTTACCACTTCACCGGGGTGATGAAGCAAACAGGCCAACATTTCGGTTTCCATACCGGTCAACGCCACGGGTTTATCTTGGCACACCGTCTCTAATCGACGCGGGTACACTCGCACATCATGATGGGCCAGTACCGGCTCATCTTCAGGCGGTGCCGACTCTAAGCTTATCACCTGCGTTCGGCGCAAAATGGCCCGCATTCGCGCCAAAAGTTCGCGATCGCTAAAGGGTTTAGCCAAATAGTCATCCGCCCCCAGCTCGAGCCCCATCACTCGGTCTACTTCTTCTCCTCGCGCCGTGAGCATCAAGATCGCGACGTTGGATGTGGCGCGCAGCTGACGCAAGGTTTCCATGCCGTTCAAAACCGGCATCATCACATCAAGCAGAATAATGTCAGGGGGCGAGGCTCTCGCCATCTCAAGGCCAGCTTGGCCATTATCCGCACAACGCACCGAAAATCCCTCCAGTGAGAGCAGCTCACTGAGTAAATCCGTCAGTGCGGTATCATCATCGATGATCAAAACCTCTTGCATGGCAATCAGACTCTCTGCCCATTATCAATTAGCTGTAGTTCTATCATAGCTACGCCCGCGGGTGAGTGACTTTACCCATCTTTACACCGAATAACGTGACTTTACACCCCAGCCCGTAAGCTAAACAGGTAACCACTCACCACCGGAGAAAAATAATGAAACGTTTCACTATCGGCCTAGCAATAGCCGCCATTGCCCTGCCCACCCTCGCCGCTCCCCACTTTGGCGATGGTATGGACCGCGGTATGTGGCGTGATCTGAACTTAACCGAGGCTCAACAGAATCAACTCCAAGCACTGCGTGATGAGTATCGCACTCAACGTCAGCAGGCACGCGGCGACTTTCAAGCAAAGATGAAAACCTTATTGACCCAAGAGACCTTTAATGAGCAGGCGGTGCGCGATTTATTGTCGGCTCATCCACAGCCGAATATTGAACGCCGCGTGGCCCATGCGCGTCATCAACACGCGATGATGCAGGTGCTCACCCCGGAGCAGCAAACCGCGTTCTTTGACGCCATGCATAAAAAGCATGACAAACAAGGCAAAGGGCATCATCGTCATCACGGCAAAAAAGGCGATTGTTCACGTTAAACCTGCGTCGTGTCATACGTTTGCTGTGAATGAGATATATACTGAGGGCAGAATTTATTAACCTTCTGCCCTTGGTATGACAAAAAAGTATGCCTTCTGGGTTGAGGCCGCTGCTTGGGCCGCAACCTGCGTCGCCACCCTATTGCTGGTCGCCAAGCTGATTGCTTGGTGGCTGACCGGCTCGGTCAGTGTGCTCGCCTCCTTCGTCGACTCGCTACTCGACTTGCTCGCCTCATTAACCAACTTAGTCGTGGTGCGTTATGCCGTGCAACCGGCTGACAATGAACACAGCTTTGGCCATGGTAAGGCTGAGTCATTAGCCGCCGTAGCCCAATCAACCTTTATTGTCGGTTCGGCCTCGTTTTTGCTGCTCAGTGGGCTTGAACGTTTGTTCAAGCCTGTACCTATTGCAGCCCCTGAACTCGGGGTCGCTGTGAGTGTGGGGGCAACGCTCGTGACTTTGGGGTTGGTGCTGTTTCAAAAGTGGGTAATTCGTAAAACCGCGAGCCCCGCGATTCGCGCCGATGCGCTGCACTATCAGTCAGATTTGCTGATGAATGTGGCGATCATTATTGCATTGGTCCTTAGTTGGTATGGATGGACACAAGCCGACGCCTGGTTCGCGATTGGGATCAGTGGCTTTATTTTGTGGCAAGCAATCAAAATGGCCTACGAGGCAGTCCAGTCGTTACTCGACCGGCAAATTCCGCTTGATGATCAGGAACGCATCGCCGTGCTTTCCAGCTCTGTCGCGGGTGTGCGGGGGATCCACCAGCTGCGTACACGCCAAGCTGGGATGACAACGTTTATCCAACTGCACATTGAGCTGGATGACGAGCTACCCTTAGTAGATGCACATACCATTGCCGATGAAGTGGAAGACCGGTTGCTCATTGCATTTCCCGGCGCGGACATCATGATCCACCAAGATCCCGTGTCCGTGGTGAACAAAGAGCGCACACAATTCTCGTCATCGGCAGTGAACAAAAGCCCACAGGGCTGACATGTATCAACTTTTTAGCGACAGTAATTGTAATACTATTACAGAAGTAGGAAAATTACAGTCTAAGCAACAGTCGTTGCGGGTTCACTGGGGCAAATAGGTTGCCATTACCGCAATCGGCGCGAACTAATTGACCAAAAGTCAGAGGGTAACCATGGTTAGAAAAATTGGTGTTTTGACCAGTGGCGGCGATGCGCCGGGCATGAATGCAGCGATTCGTGGAGTGGTACGTAGCGCACTCACCGAAGGACTCGAAGTTTACGGCATCTATGATGGCTTTCTCGGTTTACACCAAAACCGCATTGAGCGTCTTAACCGCACCAGTGTTTCCGACGTGATTAACCGCGGCGGTACGTTTTTAGGCTCAGCCCGCTTCCCTGAGTTCGCGGACGAGAAAGTACGTGAACAAGCGATCCAAAACCTCAAGATGCACGGTATCGATGCACTGGTGGTAATTGGCGGCGACGGCTCATTCATGGGCGCCAAGAAGCTTACTGAAATGGGCTATCCTTGTATCGGCCTACCCGGCACTATTGACAACGATGTAGCCGGTACTGACTACACCATCGGTTACATGACCGCCTTGAACACCGTTATCGATGCGATTGACCGTCTGCGCGATACCTCATCCTCTCACCAACGTATCTCGATTGTCGAAGTGATGGGCCGCCATTGTGGTGACCTCACCTTGATGGCATCCGTTGCGGGTGGCTGCGAATACATCATTACCCCAGAGACTGGCTTGGATAAAGACAAACTGCTGTCGAAAATCAAAGAAGGGATCTACAAGGGTAAGAAACACGCCATTGTCGCTATCACAGAATTGATGACCGACGTAAACGAACTGGCGAAGTTTATCGAGACCGAAACCGGCCGCGAGACCCGTGCAACCATCTTGGGCCATATCCAGCGTGGCGGCCAACCGGGTGCTTTTGACCGTATTTTGGCATCCCGCATGGGTGCGTATGCCGTCGATCTTCTCCAGCAAGGTGAAGGTGGCCGTTGTGTGGGTATTCAGAACGATAAAATGGTGCATCACGACATCATCGACGCTATTGAAAACATGAAGCGTCCATTCCGCCAAGATTTGTACGAAGTAGCAGAAAAGCTGTTTTAATCTCGTTCAATATGCGAACAAAAACGGAGCCAGTGGCTCCGTTTTTTTATCGGCTAGATTAGATCCCATCACCAGAGATAAAGGTTTTATGCGAGCCGTTGAATTCTTGGTCCATATCCAAAGACGGCATATGCGAGCTGGGTCGGCCCACAATTTTCGCCGGTACACCGGCCACGGTGGTATGGGGCGGAACAGGGTTGAGTACCACAGAGCAGGAACCGATTTTCGCGCCTTCGCCAATATCGATATTGCCCAAAATCTTCGCCCCTGCGCCAATCATCACCCCTGTGCGGACTTTTGGATGGCGATCGCCCCCTTCTTTACCAGTACCGCCCAAGGTCACGTCTTGTAGGATAGAGACATCGTCTTCAATCACCGCGGTTTCGCCGATCACAATGCCAGTGGCATGGTCAAACATAATGCCACGCCCGATACAGGCAGCAGGGTGCACATCAACTTGGCATGTCACCGAGATTTGATTTTGAAGATAGGTGGCGAGCTCCTTACGGCCCTGACGCCATAACCAATTCGCGACGCGAAAGCCTTGCAACGCATGAAAACCTTTTAGGTATAAAAGTGGCGTTGAATATAGCTCCACCGCGGGATCACGCTCTACCGTGGCACAAATATCGCAGGCGGCTGACTCCGTCACGCAAGCATCATTGGCATAGACTTCTTCGATGACCTCTCGCACCGCCATCGACGGCATCGACGGGGTCGATAGCTTGTTCGCCAAAATATAACTTAACGCACTGGCAAGGTTGTCGTGCTTGATAATGGTGGCATGGTAAAAACTCGCCAACATCGGCTCGCGTTCAGCATGCTCGCGCGCTTCCTTTTTCACCGCTTGCCATACGCGGTGTTGCTGGCATTCTTTTCTGGCCTTATTCACTGCCTTCGTCCTTACAAAAATGACCTACAACCAGGACGCATATACGTCCAGTGCCACTGCCAGTGTATAAAAAAAACGCGCGGTTCTCACCCCGCGCGTTTATGTCTGCACTCGCTGGGCGATTATTCCGACTTTTTCTCTCGTGCGAGCAAGTCTTTTGCTGCTTGTTGAGCCGCTTTACCTTGGTAAAGGACTTGATAGATTTGCTCGACAATCGGCATTTCCACACCCGCGCGTTGCGCCAGCGCCCACACTTCTTTGGTATTGCGGTAACCTTCAACCACTTGACCAATCTTATCTTGCGCGTCTTGAACGCCCTCGCCCTGCCCGAGCGCTAAGCCAAAGCGACGATTTCGAGATTGGTTATCGGTACAAGTAAGCACCAAATCACCGAGTCCAGCCATGCCCATAAAGGTATCGCGTGACGCACCGAGCGCCTCGCCCAAGCGTGTCATTTCAGCAAGCCCTCGGGTGATCAGTGCGGTGCGCGCGTTGGCGCCAAAGCCAATCCCATCGGAGATCCCTGCGCCAATCGCAATCACATTCTTCACCGCACCGCCAAGCTGCATGCCGATGAAGTCGTGGTTACCATAAACGCGAAAGCTGTGCTGACAGTGAATGGTGTCTTGTAACTCACTCACAAATGTCGCATCCGGAGAGGCCACAGAAATCGCGGTAGGCAAGCCTGCCGCCAGCTCTTTGGCGAAGGTGGGACCCGACAAGACCGCAAGCGGGATGTTGTCGCCCAGTTGCTCCCGAGCCACCTCTTGTAAAAGGCGTCCGGTTTCTGGCTCAAGCCCTTTGGTAGCCCAACACACGCGAGAATCAGCACGTAGGTAAGGCTTCACCTTACCCAGCACATCACCAAAGACGTGGCTGGGTACCACAACTAACAAATCGCGGCTGGCATTCACTGCCACCGCTAAGTCAGCACACAAGATCAATGAGTCCGGAAACGAGATGTCAGGCAAAAACGCCTGATTGGCACGATCCGTTTCAAGCTGCGCGATATGCAGGGGATCATGGCCCCACAACACGACATTGGCACCGTTTCTGGCAAGTGAAATCGCCAGTGCTGTGCCGTAAGAGCCTGCGCCTAGTACGGTGATTGCAGCGTCTTGTGTCGGTGCCAACGTGGTCATGGCCAATCCTTACGCTTGCGCGTCTTCGGTTTTTTGCTCGTCAGCTTGCTGTTGCAAGTAGTTCATGAACAGCGCATCAAAGTTAACAGGCGCTAGGTTCAGTTGCGGGAAGGTGCCTTTGACGACCAAGCTTGAAATGGTTTCACGGGCATACGGGAAAAGAATGTTCGGGCAGAATGCACCCAAGCAGTGTGCCAATTGTGGCGCTTCCATGCCAGTCACTGAGAAAATACCGCCTTGCTGCACTTCACAAAGGAAGGCATTGCTGTCTTGGTTTTTCACTGTCACCGTGAGGCGCAGAACCACTTCATAAATGCCTTCGCCTAGCTCACGGCTTTGCGTATCGAGATCCAAGTTAACGTCTGGCGCCCAATCTTGTTGGAACACTTCCGGCGAGTTTGGCGCTTCGAAAGACACATCTTTCAAAAACACGCGTTGGATTGCAAAGTTTTGCTCGGCTTGTTGATTGGTTTCTGCTTCAGCCATGATGGTTAATCCTTACTTTAAATTGGCTCAATGTGCCCAGCACATTAAAAAAAGCGAGCCGCCGCGTCATGCGACCGCTCGATATTTGAGTTGATGATCACTTTTTCTTCTTAGTTTTGCCCTTGCTGCTTTTGGCGCGAACCAGTGGCATATTGGCATCATTCCAAGAGGTGAGACCATCTTTCAGTACATACACAGTGTCAAACCCAGCTTTGACTAGCTGGTTTGCGCTTTCTGCCGCCGTTTGACCTGTTTTACATACCACAATGATGGGGTCATTTTTGTGCTTTTCAAGCTCACCCAGTGAGTTCGATTTGATTTCACTCGGCAAGAGGTTGATCGCACCGGTGATGTGGCCAGCACGGTACTCATCACGACTGCGGATATCGACAAACACACCGTTTTCACGGTTGGTGATGATCGCCGCTTGGTTCGGCGCAACCACTTTGTATGCCGCGGTTTTCTGCTTAATTAAGGACATCAGCAGTGCTGCGGCCAAACCTACCCAAACCAAAGTGAGGAGCATGTTGTTGGAGACGAAATCGATATATTCCTGCATAATCTTTGCTCTATACTGCTTGCTGACTCGCGTCGCGAGAATCCATCAAGGGGTGAAAAATGGTGTCGAGTATAACTTGCTCGCCATGGTTTTACAGCCTGTCCGCGCAAATCCGCGCGCTCGCTCACTTGCCAGATGACTAGCACGGTTTTCCCCATCCGCTCAATAACTTGAAAAGAAAGAAGGTTTCACCAATAGCAGAAATCGAGCAAAGCCATTCGCAAGCCGGCTGGATCTTCGCCATAATGAGGGGACTCAAGGGGTATTGGCAAGCCTAATGGTCAACTTGTCAGCAGGGATAATTGATCTTAGCCTACATATCGCGGCGTAAAATGTAGTAAAATTACGCTCATTCAATGACCATTGAGTCATGCTGCTGCTCAGCTCGGGTCGGCATCAAGCCTCAGTGGTTGTCTTATGGCAGCCAATGTCAGTCTTTAGCTTGAATTGAGAGGACGTAATATGTCTGCAAAAAAACCACTCGCACTGGTGATTCTCGATGGTTGGGGTTATCGCGATCCACAAAGCGATAATGCGATCACCAACGCCAACACCCCGGTACTCGATAGCCTGATGGCCGCTAACAGCACCTTGATCTCTGCATCAGGTTTCGATGTGGGCCTGCCGGACGGGCAAATGGGTAACTCAGAAGTGGGACACGTGAACATTGGTGCTGGCCGCGTGGTTTACCAAGACTTGACTCGGATCACCAAAGCCATTGCAGATGGTGAATTTAACCAAACGCCAGCGCTGACTGCTGCGGTTGATAAAGCGGTAGACAAAGGTAAAGCGGTTCACATTATGGGTCTGATGTCGCCAGGCGGTGTACACAGTCATGAAGACCATATTGCGGCTATGGTTGAGCTTGCCGCTGAACGCGGTGCCGACCAAATCTACCTGCACTGCTTCCTCGACGGGCGTGATACGCCACCACGCAGCGCCAAAGCATCACTTGAGCGTTTTGATGCCCTATTTGCCAAACTCGGTAAAGGCCGTATTGCGTCTTTGGTGGGCCGTTACTACGCGATGGACCGTGACAACAACTGGGACCGTGTTGAGCGCGCGTATGACCTGCTTACCCAAGCCCACGGCGAGTTCGCTGCCACCAGCGCGGTTGAGGGCCTAGAGGCTGCGTACGCCCGTGAAGAAAACGATGAGTTTGTCGCGCCGACCGAAATTTATCGCGACGGTGATAATAAAGCGACCATCAACGACGGCGATGCAGTGATCTTCATGAACTTCCGTGCCGACCGTGCGCGTCAAATGACCCGCGCCTTTATGCCGGATTTCGATGGCTTTACGCGTAAAAAATACGCCGAGCTGTCTGACTTTGTGATGCTGACAGAATATGCGGCCGACATCGATACCACGGTCGCCTTCCCACCAGAGAGCTTGTCTAACACCTTGGGTGAGTGGCTCTCGAAAAACGGCAAAACCCAGCTGCGTATCTCAGAAACCGAGAAGTACGCTCACGTGACTTTCTTCTTTAACGGCGGTATCGAGACCGTGTTTGAAGGCGAAGAGCGTGCGTTGGTTGCCTCACCAAAAGTAGCAACCTACGATCTGCAGCCTGAAATGAGCTCAGAAGAGTTGACTGACAAGCTCGTTGCGGCCATCAAGTCTGGCAAGTTCGACATGATCATCTGTAACTACCCGAACGGCGACATGGTCGGCCACACTGGCGTGTACGATGCTGCGGTGAAGGCATGTGAAGCGGTAGACCATTGCATTGGTCGCGTGCTTGAAGCGATTAAAGAAGTGGACGGCCAGATGCTGATCACCGCCGATCACGGTAACGCCGAGATGATGGTGGATCCAAACACTGGTGGCGCTTACACCGCGCACACCAATTTGCCAGTGCCACTGATGTATGTGGGCAGCAAAGACATCACGTTGAAAGAAGGCGGTAAGCTGTCTGATCTGGCCCCAACCATGCTGGCCTTGGCCGGTATGGAGATTCCAGAAGAGATGACTGGCAAGCCGGTGTTCGATCTGAAATAATCCTCTCATGCGGGAGAAACGAACACGCTTTTTTACAGCCCTCCGCGCCAGTGCCTTGTGCACTGGCGTTTTTCTGTGCCTGCTCACTTTTTCAACGAGCGCCAATTCCCAGTTGGAAGGGGTCAGTGATGAAATCGCTCGCCAACAATCGCAATTGGCCGCACACAACAAAAAACTGAATCACCTGCAACGCGATTTAAAAGCGCAAGCCACGCGTATTGAAACGCTATCGAAACGGATTCGCTCTGCACAGAGCGCTCTTGGTGATACAGAAGCCGAGATTGAGACACTCACTAAAAAACAGTCCCGCCTCCAACAGGAGATGATTGGCCAGCAAGCCTTACTGGCCGACTTACTGGACGCACAATACCGTCAAGGCCAAAACGATCAGCTCCAGCGACTACTCAGTGGCGATGATATTGCACAATTAGACCGACTCACACGCTATGCCGAAACCTTGGCACAGTCTCGTCAAGCTGCGATTGAGTCCCTCGCCGCGACACGCACCGAATATCAGTTAACCGTGCACCAATTGAAACAACAACGCGATAAGCAGTCTGCTTTAGTCACCGAACTGCAAGAGAAAAAGCGGGATTTGGAAAGCGAGCAAAACGCACAAAGTCAAACGGCGAAAAAAATTCGCGCACAAATTGCCAGTGACAGTGCCTACCTTGCGGAACTCAACGCGAACAAACAACGTTTACAAGAAGAAATCGCCGCGGCGGCACGACGCGCCACCGTGAAGATGGCAGGGATTGCGAATGCCAAAGGCAAGCTTACTTGGCCCGTCAAAGGCAGGTTATTACACCGTTTTGGCGAACGTCAGTCCGGCCAAGTCAGTTGGAACGGTGTGGTGATTGGCGCCAAGCGCGGCACCGAAGTGAAAGCGGCGCATGCGGGTAAAGTGGTGCTATCGAGCTGGTTGCGTGGCTATGGCCTATTGATTGCCGTAGACCACGGTAAAGGTGACATGACCTTGTATGGTTATAACCAAGCCTTGCTAAAAGATGTAGGCGATACCGTGACCGCCGGTGAGCCTATCGCCTTGGTCGGCGACAGCGGTGGCCAATCCACCCCTTCCTTGTATTTCGAAATTCGCCGCAAAGGCAACACCACCAATCCACTCCCTTGGCTGGATTAAAAACGCCCACCAAATAGGTGGGCGTGCGGGTGTTTTGCGTACATCAGCGCTGCTACACCAGAGGCATTAACGCTGCCAATCGAGGATCACCTTGCCAGATTGCCCTGAACACATCACATCAAAGCCTTGTTGGAAGTCATCCACGCTGTAGTGATGGGTGATGATCGGGGTTAAATCCAAGCCAGATTGAATTAACGATGCCATCTTGTACCAGGTTTCGAACATCTCGCGGCCGTAGATACCTTTGATCACGAGCCCTTTAAAGATCACCTGATTCCAATCAATGCCCATATCACTCGGTGGGATGCCAAGAAGCGCAATCTTGCCACCGTGGTTCATGGCTGCCAGCATGCTATTAAACGCCGCCGGCACCCCAGACATTTCGAGGCCAACATCAAAGCCTTCCGTCATGCCAAGCTCTGCCATTACCGACTCCAGAGATGACTCAGCCACATTGACCGCACGTGTAACACCCATCTTACGAGCAAGCTCGAGGCGATATTCATTCACATCGGTGATCACCACATGACGCGCCCCAACATGACGCGCCACCGCAGCGGCCATGATGCCAATCGGCCCTGCGCCGGTGATCAACACGTCTTCGCCCACCAAATCAAAGGACAGCGCCGTATGCACGGCATTGCCGAATGGGTCGAAAATCGAGGCTAAATCATCGGAGATCTCATCGGGGATTTTGAACGCGTTAAACGCTGGGATCACCAGATACTCCGCGAAGGCACCTTCACGGTTAACGCCTACACCAACGGTGTTGCGGCACAGGTGAGTACGACCGCCGCGACAGTTGCGGCAGTGTCCACAAGTGATATGCCCTTCACCCGATACGCGGTCACCCAATGAGAAGCCGCGTACCTCCTGACCAATGCCGACTACTTCACCGACATATTCATGGCCAACCACCATAGGCACCGGAATGGTCTTTTGCGACCACTCATCCCATTTGTAAATGTGCACGTCGGTGCCACAGATGGCCGTTTTTCGAATCTTTATCAGTAGATCGTTGTGCCCCAGCTCGGGAAGCTCGGTCTCCGTCATCCAAATGCCGGGCTCCGCTTTGAGTTTCGCCAACGCTTTCATGGTTGTTTGTGTCATGACATTACCCAATCAGTTGCATCTCTTTGCCTACTTTAATGAAGGCATCAATGGCTCGGTCCAATTGCTCACGCGTATGCGCGGCTGACATCTGGGTGCGGATACGTGCTTGACCTTTCGGTACCACTGGGTAGGAGAAGCCCACCACATAGACGCCCTCTTCCATCATGCGCTCGGCAAACTCACTGGCGACTTTGGCATCGCCAAGCATCACAGGAATAATGGCGTGATCGGCCCCTGCTAGCGTAAAGCCAGCTTCCGTCATGCGTGCACGGAAGTGCTTGCTGTTGTCCCAAAGCTGCTCACGCAAGTGGTCACTCTCGGCTAGCATATCCAGTACACGGATAGAGGCAGACACAATCGCAGGTGCCAGAGAGTTGGAGAAGAGATAAGGGCGCGAACGCTGACGCAGCCAATCAATCACCTCTTTTTTGCCTGACGTGTAGCCCCCTGACGCGCCGCCCATCGCTTTACCCAAGGTGCCGGTGATGATGTCGACACGATCCATCACTTGATGGTATTCGTGCGTCCCTCGGCCATGCTCGCCCATAAAGCCAACTGCGTGGGAATCATCCACCATGACTAGCGCGCCATATTGCTCCGCCAGATCGCACACAGCTGGTAAGTTCGCCACCACGCCGTCCATCGAGAAGACACCATCAGTCACAATCAAGATATTCGCCACACCGGCGGCTTTCGCGGCTTTAAGCTGGGCTTCCAGTTCGTCCATATCGTTGTTGGCATAACGGAATCGCTTCGCTTTACACAAGCGTACGCCATCGATAATTGACGCATGGTTTAGCGCATCAGAAATAATGGCATCGTCAGGGCCGAGAATGGTTTCGAACAAGCCCGCGTTGGCATCAAAGCATGAGGAATACAGGATGGTATCTTCCATCCCGAGAAAGTCAGATAACTTGGCTTCCAGGGTTTTGTGTGCATCTTGCGTCCCACAAATAAACCGTACCGACGCCATACCAAAACCGTGCTCATCCATCCCTGCCTTGGCAGCCTTGACCAACTCAGGATGGTTCGCCAACCCCAAGTAGTTATTGGCGCAAAAGTTCAGTACCTGCTGCTCATGATTGACGGCAACACTGGCCGCTTGTGGCGAGGTAATAAGACGTTCACTTTTGTACAAGCCATCAGCTTTTACTTGCTC
Organism: Salinivibrio sp. PR932; assembly: GCF_001996125.1. Taxonomy (NCBI): domain Bacteria; kingdom Pseudomonadati; phylum Pseudomonadota; class Gammaproteobacteria; order Vibrionales; family Vibrionaceae; genus Salinivibrio; species Salinivibrio sp. PR932. The sequence continues at coordinate 106,083 of NZ_MUFM01000011.1, forward strand.
AAGCTGGTGACGAATTTGCTGATAGAAGGCAGCCGTCATCGCAATCTCCATGCTGTGATGATTACTTTACGAAGGTCGCTGCCCAACGGTGGCAGCGAATGATGGCGGCTATCATGGCACGTTAAATACCCGGGTGCCAATAAGGGATGTCAGACAGTGATTCATATCGTGTAATCGCTGTCATCTTGTTTGAATATCACGCAGCTAGGCAGGCAAACCGTCGAACTACTCAGTTCAGCGTGTCTAAAGCATGCTTATCTTGGCGAACTAATTGCTTGCGATAGTGGTCTATTAATACACCAATGGCGGCTTGCCCTTGTGCGGTAGTTAAGGGCCTGAGGAGCTCTAGCATTTGCAGCACGCCTTTATAAATCACCCCCGCGTGAATTTGCGTTTGGGGAGCCTGGGCGCTTTGGTAAAAAATCCAGCTCGACGCCACCAACTTCAGGGTTTCGCCAACGGCACTAAGGGCACTTTCATCCAGCGCGAGCCAGCCTGCTTGGCTATAGTGTTGAAGTATGGTCATTAAATTAACTTGCAGCTGTTGCTGGGCGGCCAAGTACTTTTGTTGCAAAGCTTCATCTCGGCGCAGGATGTCGGGCAGGTTGGCGTAAAAGAACCGATACCGCCACATCAGGCTAAACGTCGCGTCTAAATAATGCTGCAACAGGGCTTGGGTATCGTCGCGGGGCTGATGAGGATCAAACGCCAAGGCGAGATCTTGCGCGTATTGGTCGAATATACTGTGTATAATCGCCTCTTTATTACGAAAGTGATAGTAAAGGTTGCCCGGGCTGATACCGAGGTCAGCCGCAATATGGTTTGTGGTAATATTTGGCTCGCCGTGTTGATTGAACAAAGCCAGTGCAGCATGGATAATTCGATCGCGGGTTTTCATGTATGGTTCTGTCCTCTGCCCGGTTGATGCTAAACCATACTATCACAGACAACAGCGAAGGCGACGGCGTCTGTCGTCAGGCAAAAATTTAGGTAATGATATGATAATTGTGACAGGTGGCGCCGGCATGATCGGCAGCAACTTAGTAAAAGCACTCAACCAGCAAGGCTATCGCGATATTGTGGTGGTCGATAACCTAAAAGACGGCACCAAGTTCGCTAACCTCGTTGATCTCGATATCGCCGACTACATGGATAAAGACGATTTCCTCACCCAAATTATGGCGGGTGATGACTTTGGTCCTATTGAGGCGGTTTTTCACCAAGGCGCCTGCTCTTCCACCACAGAGTGGGATGGTAAGTACATGATGCTCAATAACTATGAGTACTCCAAAGAGCTACTCCATTATTGTATTGAGCGTGATATTCCATTCTTATACGCCTCGTCAGCAGCTACTTACGGCGGCCGCGACAGCGATTTTATTGAAGCGCCCGACTATGAAGGGGCACTCAATGTCTATGGCTATTCGAAGCAGCAATTCGATAACTATGTCCGTCGCGTATGGGACGATGCGGCAGCTCATGGTGAAACACTGCCACCTATCACCGGCTTTCGCTACTTTAATGTGTATGGCCCACGCGAGCAGCACAAAGGCAGTATGGCCTCAGTGGCCTACCACCTTAACCAACAAATTTTAAACGGTGAAAATCCCAAACTTTTTGAAGGCAGTGATACCTTCAAGCGTGATTTTGTCTATGTCGGCGATGTTTGCGCAATGAATATCTGGTTCTGGCAGCAGCAAATCTCTGGGATTTTTAACTGTGGTACCGGCCGTGCTGAGCCATTCAGCGCTGTTGCCAATGCAGTGATCGCATTTCACGGCAAAGGTGAAATTGAAGAAATTCCATTTCCTGCCCACCTGAAAGGCCGTTACCAAACCTACACGCAAGCCGATCTCACCAAGGTTCGAGAAGCAGGCTACACCGCAACATTTAAAACCGTTGCTGAAGGTGTTGCCGCGTACTTGGCCGAAATTAATCGCTAATAACAATAGTTCGCCCCAGTGAGGCTGGGGCGTGAGAAAGAGCAATGACAAAACAGCGACACGATTACGACGCGCATGCTTACAACCCAGAATTTTCGCGGGCCTATCTGGCGCCAAAATACTGGGGCACATGGCTGATGCTTTTGGTTGCCCTTCCCGTTTGTTTACTCACTCCGGCTAAGGCGAAGTATCGCTTTTCTCGCTGGGTCGCCAACAAACTGGTAGCAAAGAAAAAAGGTACCATTTTGAATGCATGGCTTAACCTCGAAGCCTGCTTTCCTGACAAATCCGCCGAGGCACGTCAGGCGATTTTGGTAGAAACCTTAACCACGGCTGGGGCCTTTTTGCTTAGCTTTCCGCTGATCACCTTGCGAAGCCGCCATTGGTTTCAACACCACTGTGACGTCGCGGGCATGGAGAACATCACTCGCCACACGGATAATGACGAAGCGGTGATCCTGTTTGTGCCCCACACATGGGCCATTGATGCCGCAGCCATTCTGTTTGCTTCTCAAGGACTGCCGGTGGCGGCCTTTTCTAAACGACAAAAGAATCGCCTGCTGGATTGGCTGATGCATCGCCAACGCGTGCAATACGGCGGGAACTGCTACGAACGTGAGGCCGGTATTAAACCCTTTATTCGCGCCGTTAAACGCGGATTTCTAGGTTACTACTTGCCCGATGAAGATATGCGTGATGAAAGCAGCGAATTCGTGCCGTTTTTTGCCACCACCAAAGCCACCTTGCCAAGCTTGGGCAAGCTAAGCAAAGTGACCCGTTCCCATATTGTCCCGGTATTGTCCGGCTTTAATGCCCAAACAGGGCGATTTAACATCACCGTTTATCCCGCATTCAACGACTTTCCAACCGGTGAAAGTCAGACAGATGCACGCGCTATGAATGCGCAAATCGAGACAATGCTAGAAGGACAGCTAGACCAATATATGTGGATTCTTCAGCTTCTCCGGACCCGAGAAGATGGCCGCAACATTTATCAAGAAGCAAAAAAGAAGGCGGCAGCATGATGAACATACTGGTCATTGGTCCATCTTGGGTAGGCGATATGGTGATGTCACAATCACTGTATAAAACTATTAAGCAACAGCACCCTAACGCCAAGATTGATGTGATGGCACCAGCGTGGTGTGCCCCAATTTTGGCACGCATGCCAGAGGTCAATCGCAGCATTGAGATGCCGCTCGGCCATGGCGAATTTGCGCTCGGTAAACGTCGCCAATTGGGTAAAGCACTCGCAAAGCACCACTATGATCACGCCTATGTGTTGCCTAATTCGGCCAAATCGGCACTGATCCCTTGGTTTGCCAATATTCCAGTGCGCACAGGCTGGAAAGGTGAAATGCGGTATGGCTTGCTGAATGACTTACGCCCCAACAAGAAAGCCTTTCAGTACATGGTTGAGCGCTATGTCGCATTGGCTCACCCTCGAGCTGAGATGCAAAGCTCGGCCTCACTCGGCGGTCTTGAAGGCCTGCCAAAACCTGAGTTAACCATTGACCCTGACGCACAAGCGGCCGTGGTCAAAAAACTGGGGCTGAATCAAGATAAGCCCGTGCTTGGTTTATGCCCAGGGGCCGAATTTGGCCCAGCGAAAAAGTGGCCCGAGCGCCACTATGCCGCGGTCGCACAAGCGATGATTGCACAAGGCTACCAAGTGTGGCTATTCGGCTCGGCAAAAGACGTTGAAACCTGTGAAAACATTGCCGCACTGTCTGGCCAGCAAGATGACATGTATGTGTTAGCGGGAAAAACCAGCCTGATTGAAGCCGTTGACTTACTCGGCGCCTGCCAAACTGTGGTCAGCAACGACTCGGGCTTAATGCATATCGCTGCCGCGGTAAATTGTCATGTGATTGCAGTATACGGCTCCACATCCCCGGAATACACGCCCCCATTAACCCATAAAGTCGATATTATTCACACCGATATCGACTGTCGCCCATGCTTTAAACGCGAATGTCCGTTAGGGCATTTAAAATGTTTAAACGATTTGGACCCACGCCAGGTAATTGATCTAGTGGCAAGGACAGGGAAGCCATCATGACCAAAACAACTAATACTCTTGCCGTCGCACTGATTGTAAAAAACGAGGCACACAATCTCGAGCCGTGTCTACAGTCCGTAGAGGGATGGGTCGATGAGATCATCATTCTTGATTCTGGCAGCACCGATCAGACGCTCGATATTGCCAAACAATATACAGACAAAGTTTATATTGAATCAGATTGGCAAGGTTTTGGTAAGCAGCGACAGCGCGCACAAGCATATGTGGAAAGTGATTTTGTCTTGTGGCTAGATGCTGATGAACAAGTCACACCTGAATTAAAAGAAAGCATCTTAAGTGCCATTAATAGCCAACAAACGAACACAGTTTATTATGTGAACCGACTATCCCGTGCATTTGGCAAGGAAATAAAACACTCTGGTTGGCACCCTGATTGGATCTGTCGTCTCTATAAAACATCTGAGGCTCAGTATTCTGACTCGCTAGTCCATGAACATGTTTTAGTACCCAGTACACATCAAAAAGTCTATTTAGATGGTGTATTAAAGCATAATACATTTCATTATCTTCATGAGTACACCGCGAAGACTAACCAGTACATAAAGCTTTGGAGTGATCAGAGGGAAGGTAAAAAGTCGTCGAGTGTATTAAAAGCTATTAGCCATGCACTATTTCGATTCATAAAAATGTATATATTAAAAAAAGGCTTTTTAGATGGTCGACATGGGCTTGTCCTCGCACTACTCAGTGCTAATGTCGTCTTCACACGCTATGCCGATTTGTGGTTGAGAGACTATGTTAAGAGGCAATCTTGATATGCACATTTGCCATGTCAATCTTGCATCTGGGTTTAGCGGCGGTGAGCGACAAACACTCACACTGATCAAACAACAGCTCGCAATGGGTTATCAACTCACTGTGGTCGCTAACCCCAAAAGCCCGTTTGCTGATGAAATTCGCGCACTTGAACAGTGCCAATTAGTGCTTTGTAAGCATTATACTCGCTCGCATCAGCGCTCAATCACCGCTGACTGCGATGTGGTACATGTTCATGAAGGCCGAGCCATCTATTGGGCGCTGCTCCAGCGCTTGATACATGGCGTACCCTATATCGTCACACGACGCATTGATAATCCCCTAAAGCGTAAATGGCTATCTCAACTTGCCTATACTCGTGCAAGTACGTTGGTCGGGCTCAGTTCGGAGATTGTCCGCCAGATAACTCGGCGCCATCCTCAAGCGAATGTCGCAACCATTCCTAGCTCTCCGGTTCAGTATCCGGTTTCAGACGCGGACGTCGACGCGATTAAGGCGCAGTTTGCTAATAAGTTTTTGGTCATTCAAGCCGCGAATATGTACGCTCACAAAGGCTTTGATGTCACGATTGGCGCCGCCAAGGCGCTCGAGAAGCATGCTCCTCAGGTTCACATCTGCTTACTAGGCGACGGTAAAGCGCGCGCTGAGCTCGAAAAACAGGCACAAGGCCTTGGCAACATTAGCTTTATGGGTAAACAAAGCGCAATGGGGAACTGGTTCGCAGCCGCCGATTTGCTGGTTCATCCTTCGTATAGTGAAGGGCTAGGCTCTGTGATCCTCGAAGCGATGGCCACAGGCTTGCCGGCAGTTGGTACGAAGGCAGGCGGGATCCCTGATATTATTAATCACGAGACTAATGGCTATCTGATCCCGTCTGGTGATGCTGCATCACTTGCTCACTATATTGAAACCCTATCTCAAACACCTGAGTTGTTAGAATGTATGGCCCGAGAAGCATTAAATACAGCCAAAAAATTTGATATCTCAATATGCGCACAAAAGTATCAAGATATTTACCAGCACGTCATCCATGAAAAACTATAGCTTGTCTAAACCATTGTTTGCCCAGAATGCTTTATTTTTCACGGTTTCTTGAAAGATCTCCTGATTGATAGATGGCCTTTTAAGCTCTTGGTGATAAAGGTGCAGTAATGCTGCACCAAATTTTAGTGCTTTTGTTTTTATACCAACGCCATTCAAACGAAATTCAATATCTGTATCTTCACCCACTGCAGGCGCTTCATAGTTCATATCAAATCCGTTGATTTTTTTGAAATCGTCTTTAAACAAAGAAAAATTACAACCGATAATAGACTTTTCTAAACGCCTTTTTAACATTAGATTTCTGAGAAACTTTATATGAATACCATTTTCAATGTGTTTACCGGTAACGTCTGTATCATAACCTAACAGATTAAACCACAAATAACGGAACATCATTGGAATAAAATAAACATGACTAAATGTTGACTTCTCTGGAGAAGAATATAATTTTTGAGTGTATTTTTCAGACAGCTCGACACGGCGCCCACAAACGACCACCCCTTTTTCTGCAGCATAAAGATGATCTTGCACAAAACCAGCTTGAGGTACACAATCGCCATCGATAAAAATTAAATAATCCGTTTTAGACGCAGCGATCGATTTATTCAAAATTCGATTTTTTCTAAACCCTTTATCTTCATGCCACACATGTAACACGCGAAAAGGGAGTAATTTAATATAGTCTTTTAACCATGAAGTGATATCATCAGATGATCCATCATCGGCAACAATCACATCAAAGTTATAGGTTTTCTCTTCTTTGAGTGATTGGAAAATCATACACAATGCCTTTTTATTATTGTAAAAAGAAATAATGACTGTTGCTTTTCTATCGTCCATAATATTTTTAAATC
>NZ_MUFM01000012.1:0-93305 GCF_001996125.1 Salinivibrio sp. PR932
TCAAAATACCTGTATATATATACAGTATATTTAATGATAAAAACGCTGCAAGAAAAGAAAACGAAAAGCGTGTTTTTACCTAACAGAAAACGGTATCAGGCTTCTGCAATAGGTGTGGTCACTGATTGAGAGGAGGCCAGCATCACTTGATTACGACCACGATCTTTCGCACGGTACATAAGAAGGTCAGCGGCATGGGTCAAGGTATCCAAATCCAGCGAAGCAATGTCGTCAGTAACATCACTGGATACAATTGCGCCAATACTTACGGTGACACGAATCTCGGCGCCATCGAACTCAAACACACTGTCTGCCACATCGCAGCGGATATGGTTGGCTATGTCGATCATTTCATCTAATGACGTGGCCGGACACAGCACGCAGAATTCTTCGCCCCCTAAACGTGCCACGGCACCATGCTTCACGACCCGCTTTAAATAACTGGCAAGGTGCACTAACACTTTATCACCCTGCATATGACCGTATTTGTCATTCACCTGTTTAAAGTGATCGAGGTCGATGAGGATCAGCCCCATTTCTTGCTGACGCTGAAGTTTGGGTTTAAGGCGAGAAAAATAGCCCTCTAGGCCACGTCGATTCAGCAATTGAGTCAGTGGGTCGGTATTGGCAAACTCACGCAAGCGGGCATTGGCTTGGCGCAAGGCAACGGTGCGCTTGTACACCATGCGCTTGAGGAAAAAGATGTACGCGACGGCGCTCAATGCCACCATGATCACTATGGTCGGGATTAACCAATCGGGATACGCCTCAATCCGCTCGGTATTAATCCATTTTTGCTTAATCCGTAGTAGTTCCTCAGACGGAATATGACTGATCCCAACACGTATTTCATCGAGCAATGCTTGGTTGCCTTTCGGCACTGCTGCATAAATTGGACGGGTATAAAGAACCTGCTCCGCGACAAATGCTAGCGGTTTTCCTTGAGTCAAAAAGTAAAAGTTGGCGACCTGACTATCCGCCACAAGGGCTTGGATCTCACCCTCTAGCGCGGCCGCAAATAAATCCTCGTTATTTAAAAAGCGACGTTGCTCCACTTGTGGATAGTGCTTGGCTAAGAACGAGGATTCATAACTTTCTGCTACCACACCAACGACTTGATCTGCCGCTAAAGGCTTAGTATCCGCACTGCCCGGTTGGTTTTTCACATACAAAGAACCATTGATATTAAAAATTGGCGTCGCAAAATCTAAAAAGCGCTCACGTTCAGGCGAACGTAATAAACCGGCATGCACACGGTTACCGCCTTCTCGCATGTAAGAAAGGGTTTCAGGCCAATCTAACAGAACAAACTGAATGGATTCATGATTGTATTTGGCATAAGCCTGCCAGAAATCGATCAATAGCCCTTTGGGCTGACCTGAGTCGGATAAATAGCTATAAGGCTTCCACACAGAGGAGTGGGTGGCGACTAAAATGTCTTTATTTTCTGACAGATAGGCGTCATCGGCCCACACCTGCGTACTCGCATACGTGAAGACTATAAGCAGCATCCCTGTCAAAAACCGTAAAATACGCGCAAACATTGTTAGGCAGCCCATCGAAAGTGCTCTGATAGTAGATAAATTCTAGGTGAACGCAAAAGACTTAATAAAAAAGCATGATCCAGTTCAAATTGGAAGACAGATCACACTCATTAGTGACAAAAGAATCACTAACAGCGCATAAAACAACCACCTTGTCGCATGGGGTGATAATCAACAGAAAACGTAATCATCAAAATAAAAGCGTGCTGAAACCGATTACTGTCACCGGCTTGTAATGATCTGGATGGTGAGCTGTGGTAAATTTACGCGCCCAAAGGATGGGAGGTGAATGGTGAATCGATGGCACAGGGTGAAATCGTGTTACACCAACAACGCCTTTATTGCCCGTGATCAACACAGATCAACGCAGACAATCTATACTCACGATCGATAAAACAGTGACGTCACCTCAGCGTGAAGGCTGCGGTAACGTCATTGAGAAATGCGAGAATTTTGCTAACTGCACCGCGATAACGACCTGTTTATGTTGTTTAATTACATTTAAATCAGTCTTTTGCAGTTAGGCCCCAAGTTTATGTTTCAATTTTTGACCGGAGAAATGCGTCGATGAAAAAGACCAAAATCGTTTGTACGATTGGACCTAAAACTGAATCGGAAGAGATGCTGACTAAGCTTGTTGATGCAGGCATGAACGTGATGCGTCTTAACTTCTCACACGGTGACTATGCCGAACACGGTGCGCGTATCACAAATTTGCGCAACGTCATGAAGACAACCGGTAAGCAAGTTGCGATTCTGCTCGATACCAAGGGCCCAGAGATCCGCACCATCAAACTCGAAGGTGGTAACGACGTCGCATTAGAAGCTGGTCAAACGTTCACTTTCACCACAGACACCTCTGTCGTGGGTAACAAAGATCGCGTAGCCGTTACTTACGCCGGCCTACCTCGTGACCTAAAAGCAGGCAACACTGTACTCGTTGATGACGGTCTGCTTGAGATGGAAGTACTAGAAACGACTGAAAAAGAAGTGGTTTGTAAGGTACTGAACAACGGTGAGTTGGGCGAAAACAAAGGCGTTAACCTGCCAGGTGTTTCGGTGAGCCTGCCTGCACTGGCTGAAAAAGATAAATCGGATCTAAAATTTGGTTGTGAGCAAGGCGTTGACTTTGTTGCGGCCTCATTTATTCGTAAGAAAGAAGACGTGGAAGAAATCCGCGAGCTGCTGGCTCAAAACGGCGGCAGCGACATCAAGATCATCTCTAAAATTGAAAACCAAGAAGGTGTCGACAATTTTGACGCTATCTTGGAAGCGTCTGACGGTATCATGGTAGCCCGTGGTGACTTGGGCGTAGAAATCCCAGTGGAAGAAGTGATCTTCGCGCAGAAGATGATGATCGAGAAGTGTAACCGTGCTCGCAAGATGGTTATTACCGCAACACAAATGCTGGACTCAATGATCAAAAACCCACGTCCAACCCGCGCTGAAGCCGGTGATGTGGCGAATGCGATCATGGACGGTACCGATGCCGTCATGCTGTCTGGCGAGTCAGCGAAAGGTAAATACCCGGTTGAAGCGGTGAGCATCATGGCGCAAATCTGTGAGCGTACTGACCGTCAAATGTCACCTGCGCTGGGTTCTCGTCTCGATAGCGATCGCCTGCGTATCACCGAAGCGGTCTGTAAAGGCGCGGTTGATACCTCTCAGAAGTTGGGCGCACCTTTGATTGTTGTTGCCACAGAAGCGGGCAAATCAGCACGCTCAGTACGTAAGTACTTCCCAACGGCAAACATCATCGCGGTCACCACCAACCCGAAAACAGCCGCTCACCTGTGTCTAACCAAAGGTGTAACACCTGTGATGATCGAAAGCATCGACAGCACCGATGAGTTCTACCGTCGCGGTAAAACCATCGCGCTTGAGTCTGGTTTGGCGCATAAAGGCGACATCGTGGTCATGGTTTCAGGCGCGCTTGTGCCTTCTGGTACCACCAACACCGCCTCTGTGCACGTGCTGTAATTAAGCACCAATAGCAACGCCTACGCCTCGACAATGTCGGGGCGTTTTTTTATCCATGACACGGTGGCATGATAAAGAGGCTTGCATTTAGTCGCGAGCCAACCTCGTCGACCTAGCACAGGAAGTGTTATGAAGTTCACCAAAGCCCAACACGCTATGGAGCAAATCTGGGTAGCCATATTAACCCGCCAGTTATCACTCACAGCGCGCGCAGAGGGCGATTATCCACTCACTGTCTCCGCTTTGTGTGAGCAACTCAGCCTGTCGACGGCCACAGCGCGCGATGGGTTACATTTATTAGCGGTAGAAGGACGGGTTCTTTATCAGCCTCATCTTGGCTATCGGCTCACACCATTAAGCCAAGCAGACTGGCAGGCATTGATTCAAGCCCTAAAAGGTCTGTTTGGTGCGTGCATCGATAGCTTTCCTAGCAAACTTGATGAACACACTGCATTACAGGTGTTGGGACTGATTCATTCTATTCAGCACTTACCCGCCAAAGATAGCGCCGATATCACCACCATGGCCTATTGGCACCAAACCCTGCACACCCAGCTGCTTTGTGGTATCAACCCCTACTTGCAAAAGGCGTTGATTCCAGTCATGGCACAGCACCAGCGTTATCTCACCCATCCTGATGTGAAGATAGATTGGCTGGCACAATGGCAACAGTTATTTCCGATTGTGCGCGGTTTGGTTTCGCCGCGCCCGCAAGCGTATACGCAGCGCTATCAGCTGTACTGGCAATCACTAAACCAGCACATTGACCATCAGCTTATCGCGCTTACCAGTGGACAATTTCTTTGAAGTGCGTTTTGATCAATACCGCTAACGGCACTAAATAAATCGCGCTAAGCTTTAATGCCATTACCGCGAGCGTCAGTGTAGTCATGCGCACTAGGCACTTGTTGATGGTTTGTACGACAGGGTGGCTCATCATCATTTCAGTCTAAAGTAGGATGGTTGTTCAAAAATCAGGCTGTAGTTTACAAATTAATCAATAAATCGCAAGCGCCAATCACGCCTGTTATCATGGCGCGCGAAGAGGCTGAGTCTAAGTCGCTGATTTACCGCTACCACAGAGAAAAAAATGACAAAACCATTAACCATTTTGGATATTGCCCGCTTAGCCGGGGTGGGGAAATCGACCGTATCGCGTGTGCTAAACCATGACGCACGCGTTAAAGACAGTACCCGCGCTAAAGTACAAGCGGTGATCGACCAACATGGCTTTTTACCGTCGAAATCAGCGCGCGCGATGCGTGCGCAACGCAGCGGTGTTGTGGGCGTGATCGTGGCAAAGCTCAGTTCCAACTCAGAGAACACCGCACTGACGGGACTGCTCAATACCTTGTATGCCAAAGGCTATGACGCAGCCATTATGGAAAGCCAGTTCTCACAACAAAAAGCACAAGCCCATCTCGATGTGCTAAAACGCCGTAACGTGGATGGGATTATCTTTTTTGGTTTTTCGGGCTGTGATCTCAACGCGCTAGCGCCATTCGCCCCCAACTGTGTCGTGCTGGCCGTTGATAGTGAGCAATACGCCAGCGTCAGTTACGACAACCAAGGTGCCGTCACGCAAGTCATGGACCACTTTTATCGTCAAGGATGCCGTCATATTGCCTTCTTGGGGATTGATGAGCGCGATGAAACCACAGGTCTCGCCCGATCTGATGCCTATCAGCGTTTTTGCCAAACCCACCAGCTTTCACCACAACTCCATCGTTGTGAGATGAGCCTACATGCCGCCTATGCCGCAACAGATTGCCTATTAACCCCACAGAGTGACGCCATTGTCTGCGCCTCCGACACTCTCGCCTTAGGGGTCGCAAAACGCCTACAAACCCTACATCGTGAAGATATCGCCATTGGCGGCATTGGCAACCATGACATGCTACGCTTTATGTTCCCACGCGCAGTGAGTGTGGAGCTGGGCTACCATCAAGCAGGGCAACATGCTGCTGAGTTACTGCTCAAGCAGTTGGATGATGAAGTGACCACTATCACACATTGGACGCAACCCTGTCACCTGGTGACTCCCTAACCTCCCACTAAAAATCAAGCAGTTACGAATTTCTGTGTGATGGTTTTCAAAATGTGGGAACGATTCCACTGATGATTGGCTTAGTACGATCAATAATCAATGGGAACGTTACCAATGAATACCCTACAGCAATACAGGATTGCTTATGAGCCAGATAAATAAAAATGCCGTTGATCAATTGATCACTCATATAGGCGGCAAAGACAACATCGCCACCGTGAGCCACTGCCTCACCCGCTTACGCTTCGTATTAAATGATCCAGAAAAAGCGGACGTCGACGCCATTGAAGCGATCCCCATGGTTAAAGGCTGCTTTACCAGCGCTGGCCAATTTCAAGTCGTGATCGGCACCAGCGTGGACCAAGCCTTTGTCCTGTTGCAACAGGCTACCGGCGTCGAAGGCCAATCAAAAGATGAGGCCAAGCAAGCCGCGCGTAAAAACATGAGCCTGCTAGAGCGTGCGATTTCACACCTCGCGGAAATTTTTGTTCCCCTTCTCCCCGCGATCATCACCGGTGGTCTGATCCTCGGCTTCCGTAACGTGATCGGTGATATCCGCATGTTCGATGGCAAAACCTTAACCGAGATCAGCGAGTTTTGGGCCACCGCCCACGGCTTTTTATGGCTGCTTGGCGAAGCCATCTTCCACTTCCTGCCTGTCGGCGTGTGTTGGGCGACGGTCAGAAAAATGGGCGGCACGCCGATTTTGGGTATCGTACTAGGTATTACTCTGGTATCGCCGCAGTTGATGAACGCTTACCTTATCGGTAAAGAAATGCCTGAAGTGTGGGACTTTGGCTGGTTCTCAATTGAAAAAGTCGGCTACCAAGCACAGGTGATCCCAGCCATGTTTGCGGGGATGGCGTTAGCGTTTATTGAAACCCAGTTAAAACGCATTATTCCGGATTATTTGTATTTGGTGGTGGTGCCGTTTGTCGCGCTACTCACTTCCGTTATCTTGGCGCACACCCTCATCGGCCCCTTTGGCCGCGAGATTGGTAATGGCGTCGCCTTCTTAGCCCGTTCGGCAATGACCGGCGATTACGCCTACATAGGCGCGGCCCTGTTCGGCTTCCTGTATGCACCTTTGGTGATCACCGGTGTTCACCACACCACCAACGCGGTGGATTTGCAGCTGATGCAAGAGATGGGCGGCACACCCATTTGGCCACTGATTGCTCTGTCTAACATTGCACAAGCCTCGGCGGTTGTCGGGATCATTTGGATGAGCAAAAAAGAAAACGAACGTGAAATCTCTGTGCCCGCGGCGATTTCCGCCTATCTTGGCGTGACAGAGCCGGCCATGTACGGGATTAACTTACGTTACAAATTCCCAATGCTGTGCGCGATGGTTGGCTCGGCGCTAGCCGCCATTGTGTGTGGTCTTTCCGGTGTGATGGCCAACGGCATTGGTGTAGGTGGCTTGCCGGGTATTTTATCTATTCAGCCACAGTTCTGGGGTGTTTACGCGGTCGCGATGCTGATTGCCATTATCGTGCCTATTGCACTCACCGCCTTTATGTATCGCCGCCAAGCCAGCAAAGGCAAACTGGCGGTCGTCTAACTCCCATTCAGTCTGCGGGGAGCATGCTCCCCGCTTTATTAGCGTTAAGAGAGACATTATGCACGCACATCCCTGGTGGAAAACGGCCACCATTTATCAGATTTATCCCAAGAGCTTCCGTGATACCACACAAACAGGGACAGGTGATCTGCCGGGCATTATCGAAAAGCTGGACTACTTTTCGGCCTTGGGCATCGATGCATTATGGCTAACCCCCATTTATGTATCACCACAAGTCGATAACGGCTACGACATTGCCGATTATTACGCCATCGATCCTAGCCTAGGCACCATGGACGACTTCGACACCCTGCTCGCCGAGGCGCACAAACGCGATATCCGTATCATCATGGATATTGTGATTAATCATACCTCAACCGAGCACCCTTGGTTTCAATCAGCGCTGGCCAGCAAAGACAGCCCCTATCGCGATTACTACATCTGGAAAGATCCGATTAACGGCGGTGCCCCAAACAACTGGCAATCAAAATTTGGCGGTAGCGCGTGGCAATGGCATGAACCGACCGGCCAGTATTACCTCCACTTATTTGCCACCGAACAAGCCGACCTTAACTGGGAAAACCCAGCGGTGCGTTCGGCAGTCAAAGACGTAATGGCTTTTTGGGCCGAAAAAGGCGTGGATGGTTTTCGCCTCGATGTGATCAATTTGATCTCCAAAGATCAATCGTTCCCCGATGATCATCAAGGCGATGGTCGCCGTTTTTATACCGATGGCCCGCGCGTTCACGAATACTTGCAAGAGATCAGCCGCGACATTTTCCAGCGTTACGGCAGCGTCACTGTGGGCGAGATGTCTTCGACCACCTTGGAGCATTGTCAACAATACTCCGCGCCAGATGGCAAAGAGCTCTCCATGGTGTTTAACTTCCACCACTTAAAAGTCGATTATCCGGGCGGCGAGAAGTGGCGACTGGCACCGTTTGACTTCTTGGCCCTAAAGCAGCTTTTCCGTACTTGGCAGCACGGCCTGCATAACCAAGGTTGGGGGGCACTATTTTGGTGTAACCACGACCAACCGCGTGTAGTCAGCCGCTTTGGTGATGATCGCCATCATCGCGTTGCCTCCGCCAAAATGCTCGCCACCGCGATTCATATGCAGCAAGGCACGCCTTACGTGTATCAAGGGGAAGAAATTGGCATGACCAACCCTGGCTATCAGCGTATTGATGATTATCAAGACGTCGAAAGCCGAAACATGTACCGCCTGCTGTGCGAACAAGGCATGCCTGAAGGAGAAGTGTTGGCCATTCTGGCGGCACGCTCACGCGACAACTCGCGCACCCCCATGCAGTGGGACAGTTCAGCAAACGCCGGTTTTACCAAAGGCACACCGTGGCTCAAGCCTGCGCCTAACTATGTTGACGTCAATGTCGACAGCGCACTGGCGGATAAAAACTCGGTGTTCTATCACTACAAGCAGCTAATTTCCCTGCGAAAAACCTTACCCGTGATCCGTGAAGGGGATTATCAGGACTTGCTGCCTGACCACCCACAGCTGCTCGCGTATCGTCGCGACAATGGCGACAGCCAACTGGTGGTAGTGTGTAATTTTTATGGCGAACCAGTTACAGCGACCTTGCCTGTCGCCCCTGCCCCGAACGCAGACTTGGTGAGCCATAATTACCCAGAAGCCAAGCCCTTGATGCCAGAAATGCAATTGGCACCCTATGAAGCCTTGGTGTACTTGATTAACCACGACTAACACGCACAAAAATGGCACGCCTTGGCGTGCCATTTTTCTTACAACGGCCAGTGGCTTTGGTTACTGGCGCAGCGCTCGCTCGCCGCGTGCGATGCCCACCACGCCACTGCGTGCCACTTCAATGATCTCGGTAATTTCACCCACCGCGCGAATAAAGGCATCCAACTTGTCACTGTCACCCGTCAGCTGCACGGTATATTGTGAAGCCGTCACATCGACAATTTGCCCCCGAAAAATATCGGCGGTGCGTTTTACCTCTGCGCGGGCGTAGCCACTCGCTTTCACTTTCACCAACGCCAGTTCACGTTCAATGTGATCGCTCTCGGTGACATTACTCACTTTCAGTACATCAATCAGCTTGTGCAAATGCTTTTCGATTTGCTCGCGGTCCGCATCGCTGACCACTGATGTGGTGATATTTAAGCGCGACAAGGTCGCATCATCGGTGGGTGACACCGTCAGTGATTCAATGTTGTAGCCACGCTGAGAGAACAGACCCACCACGCGCGACAACGCACCCGGCTCGTTTTCCATTAAAACCGATACAATACTGCGCATTAGGTTCTCTCCGTTTTGCTCAACCACATTTCATTCATCGCCCCACCGCGCACCTGCATCGGATACACGTGCTCAGTTTCATCGACATGGATATCGACAAACACCAAGCGATCTTTCATTGCCAGCGCCTTTTCTAGGCCGGCTTCTAACTCAGACGGATGGCTAATGCGCATCCCCACATGGCCATAGGCTTCAGCAATCGCGGCAAAATCCGGCACCGAGTCCATATAGGAGTGCGAATGGCGGCCTTGGTAAATCATGTCCTGCCATTGTTTGACCATTCCGAGGAAACGGTTGTTGAGGTTGACGATCACCACCGGAATGTCGTATTGCAATGCCGTCGACAGTTCCTGAATGTTCATTTGAATACTGCCATCACCGGTAACACACACCACCTGCGCGTCCGGCAGTGCGAACTTCACCCCCATGGCGGCCGGTAGCCCAAAGCCCATGGTGCCCAAGCCGCCCGAGTTTATCCAACGACGTGGTTTATCAAACGGATAATAGAGTGCGGCAAACATTTGGTGCTGACCCACGTCGGAGCTTACATAGGCCTCGCCATCGGTAAGGCGATACAAGGTTTCAATCACTTGCTGCGGTTTGATGCGCTCCGGATCCACGTCATACTTCAAACACTGACGCTCGCGCCAAGTTTGAATATTGTGCCACCAAGTGCTGATCGCATCACTGTCGTTACTGCCACCTTGCTCCACCAGCAATTTCAGCATGCTATTTAGTACCGCATCCGCCGAACCGACGATAGGAATGTCTGCCGCCACGGTTTTAGAAATGCTCGATGGGTCGACATCAATGTGCATGATGGTGGCATCGGGGCAGTATTTTTCTAAGTTGTTGGTGGTACGATCGTCAAAACGAACACCAATACCAAAAATCAGATCGGCTTGGTGCATCGCCATGTTCGCTTCGTAGGTGCCATGCATGCCCAGCATACCCAGCGAGTGTTGATGGGTGCTGGGAAACGCCCCCAGCCCCATCAAGGTGCTGACAACCGGTATGTTAAGGCTTTCTGATAGTTGGCGGATTTGTTGACCGCAATCGGCCATGATGGCCCCACCACCGACATACAGTACCGGCTTTTTCGCCGCCAGTAGTGCTTTTAAACCACGCTTTATCTGCCCTTTATGTCCCGAAGTAGTCGGATTATAGGAGCGCATGCGTACACTGTCTGGATACTTATAAGGATGCTTTTGTGCCGGATTTAGCATGTCTTTAGGAATATCCACTACCACAGGGCCGGGACGTCCCGTTGAGGCAAGATAAAAGGCTTTTTTAACAATGTTAGGAATGTCTTCAGCGCGCTGGACTAAAAAGCTGTGTTTGACCACCGGGCGGGAGATCCCCACCATATCGCATTCTTGGAAGGCATCATTGCCAATCAGGCCGCTCATGACTTGGCCAGAAAACACCACCATGGGGATCGAGTCCATGTACGCGGTGGCAATGCCAGTAATCGCATTGGTTGCCCCTGGGCCTGACGTCACCAGCACCACCCCTACTTCCCCCGTGGCACGCGCATAACCATCGGCCATGTGGACCGCGGCTTGTTCGTGGCGTACCAACACATGGTCGATATCACTCTTTTCGTGCAATGCGTCGTATATATCCAGTACTGATCCGCCTGGATAACCAAAAATATGTTTTACGCCTTGATCGATCATGGAACGCACGATCATCTCGGCACCGGATAACATTTCCACTCTACGCCTCCCTGTTTGCATAGTTAGGACTTACTTTTAGCCTAATCCTGCCCCTTACTCTTAGATGTACTGGTGGTCACTCACCACGCGGACATCGAAACCAAATACTGGCGGTAAGGCGGCGTTAGATTGTCACTTGGCCTGCTTCGGATGAAACTGCAATCAATGTAACGTTTTATTTGCAAAACTGTCTATTGGCTAGTCGGTATTTACACTTTTAATCTAAATGTTGAGTTAATGTTGCTAAATAATACTGGTTGGGAGGTCAAAAATCGGAAAGATCCACTACAAGGAAACAATTTTTACAGATTTTCTATACCTGTCGAGGAGAAAAACGATGTGAAAATAGCCTTCAGAAGGGACATTTCTCATCGATGAGAAACATCCCCCTTTACACATCATTGACGCTGGTACATCGCCTCAATGTGATGTTGGTAACGTGAAAGGATCACTTTACGGCGCAGCTTCATGGTCGGCGTGAGCTCGCCACTGTGCATGCAAAAGCCCTGAGGCAACAAAGTGAAACGTTTGACTTGCTCAAATTTGGCCAACTCGTGTTGCAAGCTCTGCAAACGCTTTTCAAATAAGGCCACCACATCGGAGTGTTTCAGCAGCTCTTTGCGATTTTGATATTCGATATTGGCCGCCCGCGCCCACTCTTCCAAGGCATCAAAGCAAGGCACAATCAAGGCCGATACAAAGTGACGCGCCTCGGCCACCACCGCAATCTGATCAATAAAATGATCGCGCACCAAAGCGCCTTCTACCCGCTGTGGCGCGATGTATTTGCCACCAGAGGTTTTCATCAGCTCTTTGATTCGGTCGGTGATAAAGACGTTGCCCTTGGCATCGAGATACCCCGCATCGCCGGTTTTCAAAAAGCCATCCTCGGTAAAGGTGGCAGCGGTCGCATCGGGCTGATTAAAGTAACCTCGCATCACCATTGGCCCGCGGACTTGAATTTCATCCTCCGCACCAATTCGCACCTCCGCCCCTGGCATCGGATAACCAATCGAGTGAGGGTCAAAGCGCGTATCGTCCCAACAAGAAACCGTAGCGGTGGTTTCGGTCATGCCATAACCGAGCTTGACGTTAATGCCTATGGCATGGAAAAACGCGCCAATGTCAGGGTCAAGACGCGCTCCACCGCATGGCATCAAGCGCATCTTGCCACCCAATAGCGCACGCAGCTTACTCAGTACCAGCTTGTCGGCCAATGCTACTTGCCATTGCTGCCGTCGCGACGGTGATTGACCTGCGCGTAACTGAGCAGCATGACGCTCGCCTTGGCGCAGCGCCCAACGGAATAAATGCGGTTTAACACCGGTGGCCCGACTGAGTTTATCGTGAATAGCACCATGAATTTTTTCATAAAAACGCGGTACCGCACACATCACCGTCGGTTTAATCTCCGCCAATGCATCACGTACCTGAAACGGGTTTGAAAGATAACAGTTCACCGCCCCGCGGTGCAGGACGTAATAGCTCCATGCACGCTCGAACACATGAGAAAGCGGCAAAAAGGCCAAAGACACATCATCGGGTCTTAATGCCAAGACTTGGTCATGTACCTCCAGCTGCGCCGCAACATTGGCATAATCCAGCATCACCCCTTTCGGGTCGCCCGTGGTGCCGGAGGTGTAAATCAAGGTAATCAAATCATCCATGCATCGCGCATCAATGCGCGCGTCTAATTCGGCTTGATAGCTGCGATCGTCTTGCAATAACCAACTGGCCCAGTCCCACACTTTGGGATGTGCGGGTGCCTGTGTTTCTTGGTTGAGGGCGATTACTCCTTTGACATTGGGACAGTGTTCAAGGGCAGCAACCGCGCTCTCCAGTTGTTCGTCACCGGCGAAGATCCATTGCACGTCCGCATCATTGATAATGTGTGCCGCTTGCTGATCAGTACTGGTTGCGTAAATCGGCACCGGCACGGCACGAATTTGCAACGCGGCATAGTCCAACATCGCCCATTTTTCACTGTTCGGCGCAAAGATAGCGACGGTTTGCTGAACCTGACAACCAGCTTTGAGTAAACAGCGTGATAGCTGATCGATGCGTTCGCCCAATTGGCGCCAGCTGATACTCGCCCACTGTGACTGTTGCTGAAAACGGATAGCTTCGCGTTCACCTTGGGCAGTAATTTGCTCGCGGATGCGCGTGACGATATGGTTTTGGGTGTTCACTGTGTCTCTCTTGGTTTGCCGTTTGGCGAACACATGTACGCTCAATAATGGCAGCGAGTTTACCGAGCGCACCACCAAACTCAAGAGAAATTGAGTGAATGCTCTAGCGAAAATGTAAAAACGTGATTCAACAGACCAGACCGCCGTTATTGGGCGGTCAGCGCATCAAGCGGTTTAACAGTAAGGGATGCTGACGTCGACGTGGATGCGGGCGGCTAATATCCAGCAAACACTCTTCAACTGCTTCTGGAAAACGGACCTGCGACCAAAGCTGGTGAAATAAACTTTGCGTTTGGTCGAGCTCACCTTTGACCAGCCACTCCGCTAACGCTCTTGCGACATCAGGGTAACGGATCTCGCCACTGGCCGGGGCTTTCAACCAATCTCTCACCGCGCGAGCGTCTAAGTGTGTCATGGCGTGCGCCAACCCTAATTGTGCCAGCGTTGCCACATTACTCAGCTGCTCAAACTGTCCTGCCAAGGGTTTTAGCAACAACTTTTTCCCCATGGTTAATGCTTCAGAAGGCAGTTCAAAGCCACCATTCGCGATCACACCTTGGCAAGCCTTTAGCGCAGCATGAAAGCTGGCTTTCCCAAGTGGCATAAAGCGAATATTCTCCCGCCGATAGCCTTGCTTCACATCCGGATGAAAACAGACAAAACCTTGGTTAAAGCGCAGTAACAGCGCCGTCACTGCATCGAGTGACTCAAAAGGAAGATAGACCAAGACATCCTCTGATTGACTCGCCTTTAGTGAAAGGGTGTCATCACTGCCGATATCAATGATGGGAGGCAAAATCGGCTGATTAAAGTGATACCAATGTAGCCCTATGGCATGATCCGTCGGCGCAAAATAACGCATAATCAGCCGGTTTATCAGTCCTTCTCCCTGTTTAGGGACCGCATAGGCAAAGGCAGCTTGATGGCTAATCGCCACTGAGGGAACACCTTGCTGGCGTGCCGCCCAAGCCGTGATAGGCTCAAAATCGGATACCACTTTGTCGTAGCCGGTAACATCAAGCGCACGAATATCGCGATAAAGTTGCCGAACGTGATTCTTTTTCGCCGTCTCAAGCAGCGCAATTTTACCGTCACGACTGATAAAACTCATCCCGGTAAACGTGCGATAGTCACCAAACGGCGCCATATCAAAATAGCGCTCTGAAGGTCGTCCAGAAAAGACAAAATCCACACTCACGTCATACGCTTTTAGGGCCCTTGCCATCGCCCTTGCTCGTGAAATATGGCCGTTACCGGTTCCTTGCACACCGTATAAAAGCTTCATGTACTTGCCGCCATCCAGTAAAGATCGTCGGTGATGTTTTGTGCCAACGCAGTACAGAGAAGTCCGAGCACCGCGCCGACCAGAATATCGCTAACAAAATGGACCCCCAGCAATACGCGGGACAGCCCAATCAACCCCGCCCAAATAAAGGCCACTGTCGCCAAGGGGGGATAAAAGGTACTAATCAGTGAAGCCATTAAAAAAGCGGCCGCCGTGTGGCCAGAAGGCATGCTGTATAAATCTGAGGGCGTGATAAAAGCGGGCAGCTGTGAAGGCCGTGCGCGGCGGAAGCTCCGTTTAAGAACCCAATAGATGGGCAATTCAATCGCAAAGGCGACGATTCCAGTGCACAACAACCATAAGCCAAATGCACCGTCGAGCCACCATGCGGCCAAGCCAATTCCTGCATATAACGGCCCATCACCAGAGTGTGATATCACCCGCGCTACTTTGGCTGTCGCTGCACTAAATCGATGAGAAAGGCACAGGTACGACACCGTGTAGTCAAAACGTTGAATCGCTGTAAAGCTTCTCATCATGCCCCCGCTTTCGGTTAGCTGATGGTCAAACTCTAGACAGCGGGTATGACAACGGGGTGACGTTACGAGGTCATATTGATGAAGATAACACTCCCTACAGTTTGTTATCCTGACACAGAGAAAGTGCTATCTAACTGTATTCCTTCCCCGCAACCAGCAGCCGTTTATTTCGAATTACACACTCAAAACCAGTGTAATAAACTGGTTTTAAGCGGGTTAACTAAGCAGATCCATTTTTTTATTTTTTTGTGATTGACGCTTTCCCCGCCGCTCTGTTATTTCTGTAACCAGCAAACACATTGAATGGATAGTTCATGACACTGATTACACTACGCCTCATCCTCCTCCTTATCGTGACTCGGTCGCGCGGGTAGGTATTGGGCAGCAATCAGTGAATGCCAAATGTCAAAAACCCGCGCCAGACGCGGGTTTTTTTGTATCTAACGCCGTCAAAATAAAACACAGTGCCCATTAAAAGAGCCATGAAGGCGGCGAGCAAACACAACAGGGAGTCACCCATGAGCGACAACAGTCAGGTCATCATCTTTGATACCACTTTGCGCGATGGTGAGCAGGCCTTATCCGCCAGCTTAACCGTAAAAGAGAAGTTGCAGATCGCCCAAGCCTTAGACCGACTGGGCGTCGACATTATTGAAGCCGGTTTTCCAGTCTCCTCACCGGGCGATTTTGAATCGGTGCGCACCATCGCTGAGCATATGCAACATGCGCGCGTTTGTGCCTTATCTCGCGCCGTTCCTAAAGACATTGATGTTGCCGCTGAGTCCCTCAAAGCCGCCGACGCTTTTCGTATCCACACCTTTTTATCCACCTCAACCATTCATGTAAAAGATAAGCTTCGCCGCAGCTACGATGACGTGGTCGAGATGGGGGTACGCGCCGTCAAGCACGCGCGCCAATACACGGACGATGTGGAGTTTTCCTGCGAAGATGCTGGGCGCACCCCGATTGATAACCTGTGCCGCATGGTCGAAGCGGCAATTGATGCCGGTGCGACTACCGTCAATATCCCCGATACCGTCGGCTACACAGTTCCCAGTGAATTCGGCAATATCATTGCGACCTTGTTTAATCGCGTACCCAATATCGACAAAGCGGTCATTTCTGTTCACTGCCATGATGACTTGGGGATGTCGGTCGCTAACTCCATTGCTGCCATACAAGCCGGCGCTCGCCAAGTGGAAGGCACGATCAATGGCATCGGCGAGCGCGCCGGTAACTGTGCGCTGGAAGAAATTGCAATGATTTTAAAAACCCGCGCCGACTTATTAGGTGTGGAAACCAAGTTGAACCACACCGAAATCGCCCGTACCAGTAAGCTGGTTAGCCAACTTTGCAACATGCCAATCCAGCCCAACAAGGCCGTGGTCGGTACCAATGCCTTTAGCCACTCTTCTGGCATTCACCAAGACGGCATGCTGAAAAACAAAAACACCTACGAAATCATGACGCCAGAGTCGATAGGGTTGGGCAAAAAAGCGCTGAATTTGACCAGCCGCTCCGGCCGCGCCGCGGTGAAAAGCCACATGGAAAACCTTGGCTATACCGAGCAAGACTACGATTTAGACACCTTGTATCAGTCATTCTTGCAGCTGGCAGATCGTAAAGGTCAGGTGTTCGATTACGACTTAGAAGCCTTGATGTTCTTCAACAACCTCAAAGAACAGGACGACTTTTATAAGCTCAACTATCTAGGCGTGCAATCGGGCAGCCTAATGGCGACCACCAGCATCAAGTTGCAATGTGGCGACGAAGAGAAACGCGAGGCGGCGATTGGTAACGGCCCCGTCGATGCCCTTTATCAGTGCATCTACCGGATCACCGGCTATGACATTGAACTGGATAAATTCGATCTGACCGCCAAAGGAGAAGGGGAAGATGGCCTCGGCCAAGCCGACATTATTGCCAACTACAAGGGCCGTAAATATCACGGCACCGGGGTCTCAACCGACATTATCGAAGCCTCCGGTGAGGCGCTATTGCACGTGATCAATGCCATCTATCGCGCGGATAAAATTGCGCAGATTAAGGAACAATCCCACTTAAAACAGGAGACAGTATAACCATGGCCAGCGCACACCAGATTGCAATTTTACCCGGCGACGGTATCGGCCCCGAAGTCATGGCGCAAGCCGAAAAAGTGCTTGATGCGATTAGCGAGCGATTCTCACTCACCTTGGATCGCCACCACTACCCTGTAGGCGGTGCCGCCATTGATGCCCACGGCTCTCCGCTGCCAGCACACACCTTGGCCGGCTGTGAAAAAGCGGATGCGATTTTATTTGGCTCGGTCGGCGGCCCCAAGTGGGAGCATTTACCGCCAACCGAACAACCGGAGCGCGGTGCCTTACTGCCATTGCGCAAACACTTTGGTCTGTTTTGTAATTTGCGTCCGGCACAAATCCATACCGGTCTAGAAGGCTTTTGCCCACTGCGCGCCGACATTGCCGACAAAGGCTTTAACATCGTGGTGGTGCGAGAGCTGACCGGCGGGATTTATTTTGGTGAGCCCAAAGGACGTGAAGGTGAAGGCCGCGATGAAAAAGCGTTTGATACGGAAGTCTATCATCGCTATGAAATTGAGCGTATTGCCCGTATTGCCTTTCAATCGGCCCAGCTTCGCAACAAACACGTGTGCTCAATCGATAAAGCCAACGTGCTGCAAAGCTCAATGCTATGGCGTGAGGTGGTGGAAGAGGTGGCCAAGGACTATCCGGATGTCCGCTTAAGCCATATGTATATCGACAACGCCACCATGCAGCTGATTAAAGACCCGTCGCAATTTGATGTGATGCTATGCTCGAACATTTTCGGCGACATCATCTCCGATGAGTGCGCAATGATCACCGGCTCAATGGGCATGTTGCCATCTGCGAGCTTGAACGCGAGTAAATTTGGTTTGTATGAGCCCGCAGGCGGCTCTGCGCCCGATATTGCGGGTAAGAATATCGCCAACCCAGTGGCGCAAATTCTCTCCGCCGCGCTAATGCTGCGCTACTCGTTAGGCGAAGAAGACGCAGCCTGCGCGATTGAGTATGCAGTCAGCCAAGCGCTGGCGGCCGGTGAGCTAACCGCCGATCTCGCCGGTAACCGCCCCGCATTAAGTACTGAACAAATGGGCGATCGTATCGCCGCCTATATCCGCCAAGGCGCAGAATAATTACCCGTAAGGATACGAGCTATGTCGAATGCAAACACCCAACAAGGCGCTAAGACCTTGTATGAGAAAATCTATCAAGCCCATGTGGTCACCGAGCAGCCAGGCGAAGCGCCGCTGCTGTATATCGACCGTCATTTGGTGCACGAAGTGACCTCACCACAAGCCTTTGATGGCCTGCGGGAAAAAGGGCGCCCAGTGCGCCAAGTGAGCAAAACCTTCGCCACCATGGATCACAATGTCTCCACCGAAACCAAAGACATTAACGCGTCAGGGGAAATGGCGCGTATCCAAATGGAAACCTTGGCCAAAAACTGCGAAGAGTTCGGAGTGACCCTGTACGACTTAAATCATCCTTACCAAGGCATTGTGCATGTAATGGGCCCCGAGCTTGGCATTACCCTGCCCGGCACTACCATCGTCTGTGGTGATTCGCACACCGCAACCCACGGTGCCTTCGGCTCCCTCGCCTTTGGTATTGGCACCTCAGAAGTCGAACACGTACTGGCCACCCAAACACTTAAGCAATCCCGCGCCCGCACGATGAAAATTGAAGTCACGGGCAAAACTGCCCCCGGGATCACTGCCAAAGATATTGTCCTTGCGATTATCGGTAAAGTTGGCCACGCAGGTGGCACTGGGCATGTGGTGGAGTTTTGCGGGGACGCAATCACCGACTTGTCGATGGAAGGGCGAATGACGGTGTGCAACATGGCCATCGAATTAGGCGCAAAAGCTGGCCTGATCGCGCCAGATGACACCACCTTTGCCTACCTAAAAGACAAGAAATTTGCCCCTAAAGGCGAGCAATGGCAACAAGCCGTTGCATACTGGCAAACCTTGCACTCAGATGCCGATGCGCACTTTGATCGTGTGGTCACTCTCGATGGCAGTCAAATCCATCATCAAGTCACATGGGGCACCAACCCCGGCCAAGTGGTCAGTGTGCATGATAGCGTGCCTGCTCCAGAGAGCATGACCGACCCGATAGAGCGCCACTCGGCTGAGCGAGCCTTAAAGTATATGGGGCTGACGGCAGGCCAAGCCATTACAGATATCCGCATCGATAAAGTCTTTATTGGCTCTTGCACCAACTCACGGATTGAAGACATGCGCGCAGCCGCCGCGGTCGCCAAAGGACGACGCGTGGCAGAGGGTGTACATGCCATGGTGGTGCCGGGCTCCGAGCAAGTGCGCGCCCAAGCAGAGCAAGAAGGGCTGGATGTAATCTTCCGCGAAGCGGGCTTTGAATGGCGCTTACCAGGCTGCTCGATGTGTTTGGCAATGAACAACGATCGCTTAGGCCCTAAAGAGCGCTGTGCGTCCACCAGCAACCGCAACTTTGAAGGGCGTCAAGGCCGTGAAGGCCGCACCCACTTGGTCAGCCCAGCGATGGCCGCAGCGGCGGCGATTGCGGGCCATTTTGTCGACGTTAACCAATTATAAGGAGGCCTTATGTCAGGCATACACACTCATACCGGCATTGTTGCCCCATTAGATGCGGCGAACGTCGATACCGATGCGATTATCCCTAAACAGTTTTTGCAAAAAGTCACCCGTACAGGCTTTGGTCAGCACCTGTTTCACGATTGGCGCTTTTTAGACGATGCGGGTAAACAGCCGAACCCCGAGTTTGTGCTCAATCAAGCGCGTTACCAAGGGGCGAGCGTGTTACTCACCCGCGAAAACTTTGGCTGTGGCTCGTCACGCGAACATGCTCCTTGGGCGCTGGATGATTACGGTTTTAAAGTGATTATCGCCCCCAGTTTTGCCGATATTTTCTATGGCAACTGCATTAATAACCAAATGGTGCCAGTGACACTTGAAGAAGGCCAAATCGATGCTCTATTTACGTATGTGGCCGAAAATGAAGGCGCGACGGTAACGCTAGATTTGCCCGCCCAAACCATCCGTGCCGGTGAACACTGCTTTAGCTTCCAGATGGATGATTTTCGCCGTCATTGCTTGTTGGAAGGATTAGATAGCATTGGCCTCACGCTTCAGCACGACGCTGAGATCTCGCGCTTTGAGCAAAACATTCCCGCCTTTTTGGCATAACACAACACTTTAACCACTAAAACGCTGCTCAAGCAGCGTTTTTTTATGGCCATGAAAGCAAACATGGCGCAAGCTGGTCTAGGATATAAACAAGATACGCTCGCGATTGAGGAAGCGGTATGCGAACACGGATCACGCTCATTTTTTGGTTACTCGTTGCTTTTCCAGCCTTGGCCGCCCCGAAAGCCGATTATTGGGCAATGTGGGATGCGCACAACCCCGCCAGCCAAGCCACGTTTACCCATCACAGCTGGCAAGTATTACTCGATAAATATTTACAGCCTCAAGGACAGCACACCTTATTTAACTACGCAGCCGTCACCGAGGCCGATAAAGCGACTCTCGATCATTACATTAGCATGCTCACCGCGCGCGACCCGCGCACCTTGACCAAAGACGAACAATACGCGTACTGGGTTAATCTCTACAATTCAGTCACCGTAAAGCTAATTTTGGATGCGTATCCAGTCCGTTCGATCACCAAACTCGGTGGCCTGTTTAGCTTTGGACCTTGGGATGATGAGGTGGTCACGGTGGCAGGAGAGCCGCTTACCTTGAATGATATTGAGCACCGTATTCTGCGCCCGCTCTGGCAAGATCCGCGTACCCATTATGCGGTCAATTGTGCCAGCCTTGGCTGTCCGAACCTACAGCCACAAGCCTTTCAAGCCGACACCTTAGAGGCACAATTAGAACAAGCCGCCTATACCTTTATTAACAGTGATAAAGGCGTGAGTCAGCAAGGCGGTCAGTGGCAGCTTTCTTCTATCTATGAGTGGTTTGAGGCCGATTTTGGCGGCAGTGAACAAGGAGTAATCACCCATATCAATCAATACCGCGATATCAAACTTCCCGAGGATGCACGCTTAGACTATGACTACGACTGGGCGCTTAACCGAACCGCTGACTAAAAGGCTTGGTTAACCCTAAGCCAATCAGTACAATGGCTTCGTACTCATTGGGGAGCCTCTTGGCTGAGATTGCGCACCGCGCTAAACCCATCGAACCTGATCCAGCTAACACTGGCGTAGGGATTGAGACTTGATGATGTCATCAACCAGCCTCAACACCCACGCCCAACTTAGGAGCGTGCTGTGAAAGTCATTACGTCTGTTTTAACCGTACTTTCTTTGTCTCTGTTATCGCTTGGCGCCCGCGCCGCCGACCCGCTGACTGTCTATACCTACGACTCGTTTATCGCCGATTGGGGCGCAGGGCCAAAAATTAAAGCCGCCTTCGAGAAACGCTGTAATTGTAAGGTCGAGTTTGTGTCCCTTGAAGACGGCGCAGCCTTGCTAAACCGCATGCGGATTGAAGGCAGTAACACCAGCGCCGATATCGTGTTGGGTATAGACACCAATTTAATGAAAGAAGCGGAGCGGAGCGGCATTGTCGCCGAGCACGCGGTGAATACGGAGCGCCTACAGGTACCCGGCGGTTGGGATAATCCCTACTTTATCCCCTACGATTACGGCTACTTTGCCTTCGTGTACGACACCACGCGCCTGCTCGATCCGCCCAAGAGCTTGAAAGCCTTGATTGAAGATCGTGATGACATCAGTGTGATTTACCAAGATCCCCGTGTCTCCACCGTTGGCCAAGGCTTAATGCTTTGGATCCAGAAAGTCTACGGCGATAAAAGCCAGCAAGCATGGCGTGATCTCGCGGATAACACCATTACCGTGACCAAAGGCTGGACCGAAGCGTACAACATGTTCCTGAACAAGGAAGCGGACATGGTGCTCTCTTACACCACATCACCGGCTTACCATTTGGTTGCCGATGATGATGACCGCTTTGCCGCCGCGACGTTTGAAGAGGGCCACTATATGCAGATTGAAGTGGCCGCAAAATCAGCCTACACCGACCAGCCAGAACTGGCCGATGCGTTTTTGCAGTTTATGCTCAGCGATGAAGCGCAGTCGATCATTCCCCTTACGCAATGGATGTACCCTGTTACTGATATCACGTTACCGGATGCCTTCTATACCTTGAGTAAGCCAGAAAAAAGCTTGATTTATCAACCCGATGAAGTGATGGGCAACCGTCAACAATGGGTGCGTGACTGGCAAACGGCGTTGGTTGAATAATCGTCATGCTCAACCCTTCACGCACTTGGCCGGGCAGTCTCGCGGCCAGTCTCGTCGTGCTTTTAATTGGCAGCGCTCTTTGGGCGCTGTTCTCTCACAGCCAAGATCTTAACCTTCAGGCACTATGGCAAGATGCCTACCTTCGTCACGTCACCGTATTTAGCTTCAAGCAAGCCATTTTATCAGTGATCCTCAGTGTGGGATTGGCGATTCCTGTTGCCCACGCCCTGTCGCGTCGCGAGTTTGCGGGTAAGCGTTGGTTGTTGAAACTGTTTGCCATGACCTTAGTGCTGCCTGTGCTGATTGGGGTATTTGGCTTGGTAGCCATTTTTGGTCGCAGCGGATTGCTCGCCGACACCCTACAACATTTTGATCTTTCTATGCCATTTTCCATTTATGGATTGAGCGGCATTTTGCTGGCACACGTGTTTTTCAACTTACCATTTTCCGCCCAGATCATGGTGCAAGCACTCGAGGGGATCCCCGCCGATCAACGCCGCTTAGCGACTCAATTGGGCTTAGGTGGCTGGCAGCGTTTTCGTCACCTTGAATGGCCTTATCTTCGCCAAAGTTTGCCCCATATCGTCGGGCTGGTGTTTATGCTCTGCTTTACCAGTTTTGCCACCGTCATGGCGCTTGGAGGCGGCCCCAAAGCCACCACCATAGAGTTGGCCATTTACCAAGCCATTCGCTTTGACTTTGATTTGCAAACCGGCGCGGCATTAGCGCTGTGGCAGATGATGCTGTGCGGCACCATTGCGTTTGTAGTGCAAACATTCACACGCGCGGTGCCGAATACACCCAGTGAAGTATTACCATTGCCGCATGCCCTCGATAGCCGAGCGGCGAAATGCTGGGATCTGCTCTGGATAACCTTGGTCTTGCTTCTCGTATTGCCGCCACTGGGTGTAGTGCTGTATCGCGGGCTCAACCCGAGTGCGCTCACTGTCCTTGCCGATACAGCGTTATGGCAAGCCACCATGCACTCATTGTGGGTGGCCACCGGCGCGAGCGCCATTGCATTTGTGTTGGCAATTGCAGTGATCTTAGCCAGTCGTCACTGGCGATTTCATGGTCAAAAAAAACGAGCCGATGGTATTGAAACGCTGGGGGCCATGATTTTGGTCGTGCCAAGTATCGTATTAAGCACTGGACTGTTTTTGCTGTTTCGCCAATTTAGCGATGTCTTTAGCCTCGCCTTGTGGTTGGTGATGGGGGTCAATGCGCTGATGGCCTTACCGTATTTGATTAAGGTGCTCAGTGCCCCTGCCTATCAAGTGGCGCAATCTTATCATGCACTCTGTGCCACCCTAGGCGTGCGCGGGGTTACCCGCTTGCGCTTAATTGAATGGCAGTGCTTACGCCGCCCAATAGCACGTGGCCTCGCGGTCAGTTTTGTCCTCTCGATGGGCGATCTCAGCGCCATCTCTTTATTTGGTAGCCAACACTTTCAAACACTGCCTTTGTATCTATTTCGTCTGATGGGCAGTTATCAAATGGATGCGGGCGCCGCGGCGGCCATGCTGTTATTAGCGACCAGTTTAGGCAGCTACGCTCTGATCATCCGCCTCGTCCAATGGAGACACGCATGCTAACCCTTTCCAATATCACGTATCGCTACCAGCAAGCGTGGATGCACTTCGACGCCCACATTGCGCCGGGAGAGATTGTTGCTGTACTCGGCCCAAGCGGCGCAGGGAAAAGTACCTTACTCTCTCTGATTGCAGGATTAATTGCTCCTGATAGTGGCGAGATTTTGATTGCAGGTAAGCCAGTCACTACCGCGCCGGCTCACCAGCGCCCACTCTCCATCCTGTTTCAAGAGCATAATGTCTTCACCCACTTATCGGTGTTTGACAACATGGCGATTGGACTTTCGCCTTCACTCAAGCTCAGTCACGCACAAAAAGAGAGCGTGAGAAGCGCCGCGGATGCGGTGGGGCTGACACCTTATTTAGATCGTTTACCCGGCGCATTGTCCGGCGGGCAGCGCCAGCGGATTGCACTCGGACGAAGTATTGCACGTCAACAGCCTCTGTTATTACTTGATGAGCCTTTTTCAGCCCTTGATCCTGCGTTGAAAAAAGACATGTTAGCCTTGGTGAAACGGACCGCCCACGCGCAAGGTACAACCGTTTTGATGGTGACCCATCACCCCGACGATGCGAAAGCCATTGCCTCACGTTTTCTTTACGTCGATGAGGGCCAGATTGCCTTGTCTCGCCCCGTCGCTGACCTGAATGCGCCCCCACCGGCGATGCATCGTTATATGGGCATGATGGAATCCCCCTAATAGATGGCGCCTCCTCGTTTGGCTTCTATACTGACAACAGGAATAGACCCTTTTAAGGAGGCGCTTTGTGCCCGCCAGTAGCATTCAGATACTCGACTCTATCGTCGATTTCACGGCCAAAACTGAAGTTGATGCGATTACCAAGAGCCTACTGACGTCGATCCTTGAGCTAACGCCTGTCAGTGAAGTGGTGTTACTCGATTACTGTTCTGGACTCAATCCCCCTTTTACGGTGCTGGGTACCAATGACAACAGCGCCTTTCAGCAAGAAAATATCGAACAAGTGGATGCGCTGCTGGAAGACTGCCTCGAGAGCCAAAAGGTCACCGTGCATCAGGCGCACGATCACACCTTGGTTGCCGTCCCTATCTATTACGAAAAAGACGAAGACATTCGCGGTGTCTTATGTGGCCGCGCCGAGCAATTAAACGAGGAACAGCTTGCTCTGGTGTCTGGCCTCATTCACATCTATGAGAACTATCAACAAATCATTATGGCCAGCGAGCGAGACAGCTTTACCGGTCTATTCAATCGCAAGGTGCTGACCAAGAAATTGGACCTGATTAGTGATCGCTTAGCGCAAGCGCCCGCGGCGATGGACAGCGATTTGGATCAGGCGAGTTATCCTTGGATTTGTATTTTTGATGTCGACCATTTCAAGCAAATTAATGATAACTTTGGCCATGTCTTTGGCGATGAAGTCATTTTGTTGCTCGCGTCTTTAATGCGACAAACCTTTTCTGTCGAAGACACCCTGTTTCGCTACGGCGGGGATGAATTTGTGGTGTTACTTCACCCTTGCACACGCGCTATGGCTGAGCAAAAAGCCAATACCTTTATTGCCAATGTCAACGCACGCGACTTTGGCGCAGCGGAAACCGTGACCATTTCCATGGGCGCAACGCGTATCGATAAAGCGCATCAAAGCACCAGTACCTTATTGGGTAATGCGGATCAGGCGCTTTATCACGCCAAGCAAAACGGTCGCAATCAAGTGGCTTTCTACGAAGGATTGCTGGAAAACGGCATCATCAAAACCTTTGTTGCCGCCGACGATGTCGAGCTGTTTTAACGCAAGGAAAACACGGCGGCTGAGCCGCCGGTTCGGTTAAAGGTTTTCTTCGGCAAACTCGGCAAGACGGCTGCGTACTACCCCATTGAGGTATACGCACGCACTGCCCTCGAAATTTTTAAATCGCTCGACAATGTAAGTCAGCCCAGAGGTAACCGGTGTGAGGTAGGGGGAGTCGATTTGCGCTAAGTTGCCTGAGCAAACCAGTTTAGTCCCTTCACCACAGCGGGTGATAATGGTCTTCAGTTGCGAGGCAGTCAGGTTCTGGCACTCATCCAAGATCACAAACGCGTTTTGAATCGAGCGACCACGCATAAAGTTAATCGACTTAAACTGTAAGTTGGCTTTCTCCATGATGTAACGCATCGAGCCATCCGTGCATTCATCATTCATGTGCAGCGCTTCTAACGTATCGGTCACCGCTCCCAGCCAAGGCAGCATTTTTTCCTCTTCCGTACCCGGCAAATAACCGATCGATTCACCAATATCCGGGGTGTTGCGGGTGACGATGATCTTGTCATACATTCCCTTTTCCACCACCTGTTCTAGCGCGGCGGCCATCGCCAGAATGGTTTTCCCGCACCCTGCCGGTCCGGTCAAAATGGTTAAATCAATGGTCGGGTCCAGCAACGCGTCCATCGCCATGCCTTGGTAGATATTTTTCGGCTTCACATCCCAAGCACTGCGGTGCATGAGTCGCTCGCGACTAAGGTCTTTAATAATCGCTTTTTCACCATTGATGGCTTGAATGCGTGCCGCGAAATCATCGCTTTCATCCAACAGGTACTGGTTAACGAACGGTGTTTCCAGTAATTCAGACGGTAAAGTGTGGAGGGTATCTGAACCATACGCTTGGCTATCACATTCCCCGACTTTGTCCCAAAAACTGCCCTCAAAGGTATGAAACCCTTTGGTCAGCAATCGCACATCGTCAATCAATTGATCCGTGCGATAGTCTTCCACATACATCACTCCCGCGCCTTTAGCGCGCAGTCGCATATTAATATCTTTGGTCACCAATACGACTTTACGTGGTGAGCGTTTGGTTTGTAGATATAGCACCGCATTTAAAATTCGGTTATCGCCAGCCTTGTCAGCAAAGGCGTGTACCGTTTCTTTAATTTCAAAGTCGGCCAGTATCGATACGGTTCCCGTCGCATCGCCTTTGCCAACAGCAATGCCCTCGCCGATTTCATCGGGGGTCGCTTCTTTAAAGATATCTTCCAACGCTCGAATCGCGACACGCGCATCTCGTGAGACATCACGCTTGCTGTCTTTGATGCGGTCAAGCTCTTCGAGGACGGTCATGGGGATCACAACATCGTGTTCTTGGAAGGAGTAAATAGCGAAGGGTTCGTGGAGGAGAATATTGGTATCCAATACAAACAGCTTCCGGTCGGCGTCGCCCATAGGCACCTCCTGTGTCGGCAGTTCACTGTCGGTGACAGCGCTTAAGTTAAGCGTAGACCTGGCATTGGGAATTCCCAATCTATTTCGCTGCGCCACGTCACGCTTTTATCTTTGCCGCTCAATAATGACGTTTGTGTGTCAGCGTGACCTTTGCGGGGATTCGTTGAGTTTCATCGTGACGCTCCTCACAAGTTCGAGTACTATTGGCGGCCAATTTTTTCAGTGCCACACTGAATAGCACAGTATTTAAACGGCGCCGCTGTCGCGGGGCTGCGTCTTCGACAATCGAGTTAATTCAGAGGTTTTCCCCTATGTCATTTGCGCTTGGACAACGTTGGATCAGTGATACGGAGCATGATCTAGGATTGGGCACCGTGGTGTCTGTTGACGGCCGTACCGTGACCCTAATGTTTCCTGCTAGTGATGAAACACGGCTGTATGCCAGCCACGATGCACCCGTTACCCGAGTGATGTTCAACCCGGGCGATGAGGTGGAAAGCCATGAAGGCTGGACCATGACAGTCTCGCGTGTTGAGGAAAACGACGGGGTATTAACCTATATCGGTACACGCAATGATACCGGCGAAGACGAGGTGTCACTGCGCGAAATCTTGCTCAGTCACCAGATTCGTTTTAACAAACCGCAAGACAAGCTGTTTGCTGGCCAACTTGATCGCATGGATCGCTTTGCCCTGCGTTATCGCGCCCTGACCAATCAACACCAACAACTCCGTAGCCCGCTGCGGGGGTTAACCGGCATGCGTGCTGGTCTGATCCCTCATCAGCTTTACATTGCTCATGAAGTCGGTCGCCGTCATGCGCCACGCGTACTGCTTGCCGATGAAGTGGGCTTGGGTAAAACCATTGAAGCGGGCATGATTATCCACCAGCAGGTGCTGGCAGGTCGCGCTGAGCGGGTCTTGATTGTGGTGCCCGAAACCTTGCAGCACCAATGGTTGGTCGAGATGATGCGCCGCTTTAATCTGCACTTCTCGATTTTTGACGAAGAGCGCTGTGTGGAGGCCCTAGCGGATGCCTACAACCCCTTTGATACCCAACAATTGGTCCTGTGTTCGCTGGAGTTTTTGCGTAAAAATCGCCGTCGTGTCGAACAAGTCTGTGAGACCCACTGGGATCTGCTAGTGGTCGATGAGGCGCATCACCTCTCATGGGCACCAGACGCCCCTAGCCGCGAATACCAAATCATTGAGAGCATCGCCGAGCATACACCGGGCGTGTTGCTACTTACCGCTACACCGGAACAACTTGGCCAACAAAGCCACTTTGCCCGCTTGCGTCTGCTCGACCCCGATCGCTTCTACGATTACGACGCCTTTGTGGAAGAGGCAGCGCAATACGCGCCAGTGGCGGAAGCGGTTGAAGCTTTGCTTGCCGATGCGCCCCTGAGTGATGCGGCACAACATAGCATCCGCACCTTGCTCCAAAGCGACGATTTGGAGCAGCGCTTGACCCTCATCCACAGTGATGATGAGTCGACTCAGCGCGACGCTCGCCAACAGTTAATTGACGATCTCATGGACCGCCACGGCACCGGCCGTGTTCTCTTCCGTAATACTCGTGCAGCGATCAGTGGTTTTCCAACCAGAAAGCTGCACATGCATGCGCTTGCCTTGCCCAAACAGTATCAAACGGCCATGCGCGTTGCCGAGATGATGGGCGGCCGTCTTGCTGGGGAGCAAAAGGCGGTACAAAACCTCTACCCTGAAGATATTTATCAACAGTTTGAAGGGGACAGTGCCAGCTGGTGGGGCTTTGATCCGCGCATCGATTGGTTGCTCGATTACCTGAAAACGCACCGTAATGACAAAGTCCTGATCATTTGTTCACGGGCGCAAACCGCCTTGACCTTAGAGCAGGCGCTGCGTGAGCGCGAAGGCATTCGTGGCACTGTGTTCCACGAAGGCATGTCGATTGTCGAGCGAGACAAAGCCGCGGCTTACTTTGCCCAAGAGGAAGGGGGCGCGCAGGTGTTGATCTGCTCGGAGATCGGCTCAGAAGGCCGGAACTTCCAGTTTGCGCATCAGTTGGTGATGTTCGACTTACCCATGAACCCAGACCTTTTGGAGCAGCGTATCGGTCGTCTTGACCGTATCGGCCAGCAACAAGATATTGCCATTCACGTCCCCTATCTTGAAGGCACCGCGCAAACTATTTTGGCACGCTGGTATCACGAAGGTCTCGACGCGTTTGAAGATACCTGCCCAACCGGTCGTGCGGTGTTCGAGCAATACGGCGAGACCTTACTGACCCTGCTGGCCGCGAACCAACAAGACGACGCCCTCACCACGCTGATCGAAGACAGCGCTGCCATGAACCAGCGTCTCAAAGCAGAAATGGAGCAAGGTCGCGATAAACTGTTAGAAATGCATTCACATGGTGGGGACGCAGCGAAACAGTTAGCACAAACGATTGCCGACCAAGATGGCGATACTGGCTTGGTCACCTTTACCTTGGGGCTGTTTGATACCATCGGCGTCAACCAAGATGACAAAGGGGAAAATGCGCTGGTAGTCACGCCATCAGAACATATGATGGTTCCGAGTTATCCGGGCCTCCCCACCGATGGCTGCACCATCACCTTTGATCGCGATACGGCGCTCAGTCGCGAAGACGTCCAATTTGTCTCGTGGGAGCACCCTATCGTGCGTGGCGGTATCGACTTGCTACTGAGCGAAAACATCGGCACCACCGCAGTCTCTTTGCTCAAAAACAAAGCGCTGCCGGTGGGTACCTTGTTCCTTGAACTCATCTATGTGGTGGACGCCCAAGCGCCAAAATCAAGCGGGATTCATCGCTTCTTACCGCAAACGCCGGTACGTGTCTTGCTGGATGCGAATGGCAACGATTTATCCGCCAATGTGGAGTTTGAAGGTTTCCATCGCCAGTTAAGCCCCGTCAATCGCCATTTGGGCAGCAAAATGGTTAACTCGGTACAAAGCCAAGTTCACCGCTTGATTGAAAAAAGTGAGCCTTTAGCTGAAAAAGCACTGGGTGAGATTCAAACCCGTGCCCACCAAGAAATGGAAAGCGAGCTGACCCAAGCTTTGGCGCGTTTAGAGGCACTCAAAACCGTCAACCCCAATATCCGTGATGATGAGTTGGATGCCCTACGCGAGCAAATCAGCACCCTTTCACATCACATTCAACACGCGCAGATTGAATTAGACGCCTTGCGTCTAATTGTGGTCAGTCATCAATAATTTAGCGTTAGGCGGGGCCAGCCGGCCCCGATGTATCCTATGGCAATGACAGAATACCATCCTCCCACCGAGCCTTGGCTTGATATTCTTTATCAAGATGCGGATTTGGTGGTGATCAATAAACCCAGCGGTTTGCTGGCCAATCCTGGCCGCGATCCGGCCCACTACGATAGTGCGTGGTCACGGGTGAAAGACGCCTTCCCCGAGGCAGAGCTGGTCCATCGCTTAGATATGTCGACGTCTGGAGTGATGGCCTTTGCCGCCCACAAAGAGGCTGAGCGAAACCTTAAGGCCCAGTTCCGAGATCGTATTCCGACCAAGCTTTACTACGCCGAAGTCTGGGGGCATCCTGCTGATCATGAGGGGCAGATCGATTTACCGCTAATTTGTGATTGGCCTAACCGCCCGCGCCAAAAGGTCTGCTTTGAGCATGGGAAACCATCGCAAACGCACTATCGCTGTTTACACACCTTCCCTAAGACCAGTTTGATGGCCTTGTACCCACTGACTGGACGCTCGCACCAGCTTCGTGTGCACATGCAATCGTTGGGACATAGCATCGTTGGCGATGAGTTTTATGCCTCTCCCGAGGCACTCGACTATGCCCCTCGCCTTCATTTGCATGCGGCCGAGCTGAGTTTATTACATCCAACTACCGGCGACGTCCTGCATTTTCACGCCCCCTGTGAGTTTTATACCACGATGCCCGCCAATCGCCTTGCCGATGAGTATCAGTTGGCCTCACCTAGCGCGACCTAGCACACCGAATTGCCCTCGTGGTCGCTGAAACGATTGCACAATGTGACGATATTTCGCACCCTAGAGCCATGGATTGAGACACGGAGATCAACATGGCTCAGCGTACCCCCACCAATATCGTCTTTCTCGACCGTAACACCATTCCAGCCCATATTGTGCTGCCCACACCTCGCTCGCCCCATCACTGGCAAGCCTATGGTGAAACACAGCCTGATGAGGTCGTGGCACGTTTGCAAGAGGCCGAGGTCGCTATCACCAATAAAGTGGTCATCGATGAGGCGGTGCTCGCCTCCTGTCCTAATCTCAAACTGATTGCGGTCGCTGCGACTGGCGTCAACAATGTGGATTTAGCAGCATGCCGCGCGCGTGGTGTGCAAGTCTGTAACGTCCAAGGTTATGCCTCTCAATCGGTACCTGAACACGTCATCGCACTGATCTTCGCACTTAAACGTCAATTACTCGGCTACCACCACGATGTTCAACACGGCGCATGGCAACAGCATGGTCAGTTTTGCTTTTTTACTCACCCAATCGGCAGCGTTGCGGGCAGTAAATTGGGGATTATCGGTAAAGGGGTTTTAGGCGAGGCGGTTGCACGTTTAGCGCGCGCAGTCGGCATGACCGTCATGTTTGCGGAGCACCGCGGAGCCACCGATTGCCGGGAGGGTTATGTACCCTTTGATGAGGTGATCAGTCGTGCCGATATCCTCTCGTTGCACTGCCCGTTAAATCCGACCACAGAAGCCTTGATTAACCGTGATGTCCTCACCCGCATGCCAAACCATGCCTTATTGATCAATACAGGGCGTGGCGGGTTAGTTGATGAAAGCGCGCTCCTCGACGCCCTCAAAACCGGTCAAATTGGTGGCGCCGGACTAGATGTGCTGAGTGAAGAGCCAGCCCCCAATGATCACCCGCTTATCACCGCATCACTGCCGAATTTAATCGTCACCCCCCATATCGCATGGGGAGCGGATGAAGCAGTGAATCGGCTCAGCCAGCAACTGATAGATAACATTGATGGCTACCTGCAAGGCACACCACAGCACCCCTTAATTAACACGGCCGCCCGCTAAATATCGCGGGCTTTTTTAATCACATCGTAAGCTTTTTGAATTTCTTGCGCTTTTTCTTTCGCCAATTCCATCATCTCAGGGGGTAACCCTTTGGCCATCAGCTTGTCAGGATGATGTTCATTCATCAACTTACGGTAAGCTTTCTTCAATTCCTGAGCAGAAGCTGAGGCATCCACGCCGAGTACTTCATAGGCATCATCCACCTCACGTTGACGCGGTGGTGCTCCCGCCCCCCCCGTGTGCTGGTGCCAATCTCCTTGGTAACCTTGGCTAAATCGAAACGCGGCTTCTTGCATACGCAGACGCTGCTCAAGTTGCTGCGCGGAAAAGCCCAATCCCTCCGCAATAATATACAGTAACTCACGCTCTTTCGGATGCAGCTCTCCGTCCGCAAACGCCGCTTGTACCTGCACTTCAAGGAAAAAGCTAAGCAGATCGCGCCGCCCTTGGCTTAACGCCCGGATCCCATTCAAAGTCTCTTGGAGCGGGAAATCACCGCCTTTTCCTTCTCGAAAAGCGTCTTGCGCGGATTGCCTCGCCGCCCCATGCAACTGCATGCGATCCATAATTAAGCTGGCTAGACGAATCTCTTCCTGTGTGACTTGCCCCTTGGCCTTTGCCACATGCCCCATCACAGCAAAGGTGCCATGAAAAAAGACGCGTTGCGCCTCGGCACCTTGAGCACCGAAACCGCCGCCAAAACCGCCCAGTGAAGCGCGTTGCTTGGCTTTATCAAACTGATGACCTAAGAACAGGCCAAGAAAAAAACCGAATGGGCCTCCCAGTAAAATGCCGAGAAAAGCGCCAATTACCTTGCCATATAGTTGCATGCCATGGTCTCATTGCTGGTTTCACACCCTGCACATTTACAGGTGATGCCGGGCGTAAATTGATTTATGATAATCGCATTTTGCAGCCAAAGCATACTGATGCGTTGCCTTCGTGTACACCACGCTATCAGATAAAACAGGAATGTCTTCTTCAATGTCACCGACTGCACGCAGCTTTTTAGCCACCATGATTAGCCTGGCGCTCTATGGCCCAGCGCTTGCGTTTGCCAATACGGACTCCGCCGACACACCTTGCCCAGACAGCGAGGCGCGCTGTATTCCAGCAAGTGAACAAACGCAAGATGTGAACAACGCCCCGATTCGCGTTGTAGCTGATCGTGCCGAAGCCCAATCCAAC
The DNA here is from genome assembly GCF_001996125.1 of Salinivibrio sp. PR932. NCBI lineage: Bacteria > Pseudomonadati > Pseudomonadota > Gammaproteobacteria > Vibrionales > Vibrionaceae > Salinivibrio > Salinivibrio sp. PR932. Next base: position 33,490 of record NZ_MUFM01000012.1, read on the forward strand.
GAAAAAGCCATTTACAGCGGCAACGTTGAGGTTACCCAAGGGCATCGTAAAATGACCGCGGACACCGCTACGCTGCGCGATCCTGAGCGTATTGTCACCGCCCAAGGCGATGTGGTCTTCAATGATGGGCAAATGATGGTGACCTCAGATTACCTGCAGGCCAACCTTGATACGGAAGACACCACACTCAATAACGCACAGTACAAAATGCTGTGTACACCGGGGCGCGGTGAAGCCAAACGGGTATTTAAAAACGGAACTACCTTCTATGAAATGGAAGACGGTACCTTTACCACCTGTCCAGATGAAGATAAAAGCTGGCGCTTTTCGGCTTCTAAAATAGAAAAAGAAGAAGACAGTCTGTTCGCCGACTTGTATCACCCCAAATTTGAGGTGATTAATGTGCCCGTCTTTTACCTGCCTTATTTGCGTGTACCGGTCGAGGATGGGCGCTTAACGGGTTTTCTCTATCCATCCGTGTCGTGGAGTGATCGGGACGGGGTTGAGCTAGAAACCCCATTTTATTGGAATATTCACCCACAACTTGATGCCACTATCACGCCGAAGTATATGTCGGAGCGTGGCGTTCAGCTTAACACCAATATTCGTTATTTAGCCCCATTTGGCAGCGGCTCGTTATATTCCGAGTACCTTCCTGACGACCAGCTCAATCCAGAACTGGATGAGCGTTGGGGCTTTAACTGGAAACACAGTGGTGTTCAAGGTCACTGGCGCTATGAGGCCGATTACAGCAAAGTCAGTGATATTGCTTATTTTCAAAGTATCGACTCCGATGTGGGTAAGCGGGAAGACAACACCTTGCTACAAACCGGCGAAATCAGCTATCGCGGGTTAGATTGGAATAGCACGGTACGTGTCCGAGATTTCCAAGCACTGACTGAGAATACCAGTGTCTATCGCCTCATGCCGCAGGTTGACCTCAATTACTATGCGCCGCAAACCTTGGGCTGGGCAGATATTAGTTTGCCCGCACAACTGAGCGTGTTTGCCAGTGATGACCCGAACAAACCTGAAGCCACCCGGACCCATTTGGCGCCGACCTTAAGCATTCCCTTCACGCGTCCTTGGTTTAGCGCCACCGCCGAAGCCAGCATGCTCTACACTCACTACGATCAGCGCTTTAATAACGCCTCACCCGATGCGGAGTCGACCGCCAAACTGAGTAAGTCAGTCGAGCGGAAGATCCCCACATTGCGGTTACACTCAGGACTGGTACTTGAGCGTAATTTCTGGGCGATGGGGAACAACTTTAGTCAAACCCTTGAGCCACAAGTGCAGTACTTGTATATCAAGGATGTCAATCAAAGTGATATCTATAACCCGGTGAACTACAACGGGGGCGGCTATGATACTGCGCGCTTACAAACCGATTACTATGGCCTATTCCGCGGTAATCAGTTCAGTAGTATCGACTTTATCAACCCCGCTAACCAACTCACCTACGGGGCAACCACACGCTTTTACGACAGCGGTTATAAAGAGCGCTTTAACCTGTCGTTTGGTCAAATCTATTATTTTGATCGCTCCTCGGATGAAGATGTGGATGCGTTCGACTATTCCGCGTGGGCGCTCGAAGGGGAAGCCAATTTCAACGACAACTTCTTTGTTCGCGGCTCCATGCAGTACGACAGCAACTTAAGTGAGTTGCAATTCGGTAATGCGATTGCGGAATACCGTCAGGATGGCTTTTACGCGCAAACCAGCTATCGTTACGTGGCGCAGGAGTACATAGTATCGACCTTGCCAAACCGAGATATCAGCAAGCTAACGGACGATGGATTGTCGCAAGCAGGTGTCGTGACAGGCTTCCCACTTTGGAACGGGCTGAGCTTTAAAGGGCAATACTGGCGCGATCTGACCCAAGATGTCATGCTGGAAAACCAGTTTAGCCTGACTTACCGTTCTGACTGCTGGGTCATTGGGCTGAGCTACAATGAGTACTTGCTCTCGCGCTCTAACATCAACAGCGATCCTGAATACGACAACAACGTCACCCTCTCGTTTAGTCTGCTGGGTCTCGGCGCACAAAGCGGTTTCAACTTCAGTACAGACTCAGGAAACGCCCTTGGCTACCGCGATCCTTTTGCGCTGAAGAACTAACACGGCACACTGTGGTCTGGACAGTAGAACGATTTTTAAAGAAGTGGACAAAGCATGAACAAATGGAGTCACGCCCTCATCACTGGCGTTTTAGTGTTGCTTACACCTTTTTCCCACGCAGCACCCAAAGAGCTGGATCGCGTGGTCGCTGTAGTTAACGACGGGGTCGTGCTGAACAGTGATATGGAAGCCATGCGTCGCACCGTGACGCTGAACGCACAACAAAATGAGCGTCAACTGCCACCAGCCTCCGTGCTGGAAGAGCAAATGCGCGAACGCTTAATTGTCGAAGAGCTGCAATTACAAGAAGCGAAGCGTTTAGGCATTCAAATTGACGATAGCCAGCTACAACAGGCAATTACTAATATCGCCAAAGAACAGTCGCTGAGCCTTGATGAGCTGCGTAAACAAGTTAGCGCGCAAGGCACCTCTTGGGCGCAATACCGCGAACAAGTGCGCCGCGAGCTGACCATTTCAGAAGCACGCAATGCCCAAGTGCGTCGTCGGATCAGCATTTTGCCTCAAGAAGTCGAATCCTTGGCCAAGCAGCTGAACGAACAACAACTGCAAAAAGTGCGCTACAAGCTGTCTCATATCCAACTAAAGCTGGATGATGACGCGGATAAAGCCACTCGCGAAGCCGTGAAAAAGCAAGCATTTGAGCTTGTCGACAAACTGCGTCACGGTGGAAAAGTTGCCGATTTGGCCATGGCATACTCGAAAGGACCGAAAGCGCTCGACGGGGGAGATTGGGGCTGGCTCCGTTTAGAGGAAATGCCGACCATCTTTGCCGACCAGATCAGTAACCAAGGGAAAGATGCCATTATTGGCCCCTTCCGCAGTGGTGTGGGCTACCATATTCTTAAAATCACCGATGTAGAAGGACTCGAGACCGTCGCGGTGACTGAGGTTAAAGCGCGTCATATTTTGATTAAGCCATCGATTGTCCTTAGTGATAAAGGCGCACAAAAAGAGCTGAATGACATCATCGCCCAGATCAAACGGGGTGATCAGAGTTTTGCCGATTTAGCTAAACAGTACAGTGATGACCCTGGCTCGGCAGTCAATGGGGGTGACTTAGGCTGGTCAACCACAGATGTCTATGTCCCTGCCTTTAAAGCCAAAGTGGATGCCCTTCCACAAGGCCAGATCAGCGAGCCATTCAAAACGGTACATGGCTGGCATATTGTTGAAGTCACCGACCGTCGCGAAGTGGATAAAACCGATGCAGCGGTTAAAAACCGAGCCTATCGTATGCTGTTTAACCGCAAGTTTAACGAAGAAGCACAAGCATGGTTGCAAGAGTTACGCGCCGGTGCGTACGTCGAGGTACTCGGCGATGACCGTTAAGCGTATTGCCATCACCCCAGGAGAACCTGCGGGGATTGGCCCTGATTTAATTTTAGCGATGGCACAGCATCCTTGGCCACACCAACTGGTGGTGGTGGCCAATCGAGACATGTTGGCAGCGCGCGCCAAAACACTTGGCCTATCAGTGACGCTTGAGCACTACGACACCACGCAGCCAGCCACGCCACACCAAGCCGGTACGCTGATTGTCGAGGATATATCACTCGGCGCGCCTGTAGTGGCGGGCCGCTTAGATGAAGCCAATGGCCGCTACGTGCTTGAGACACTGACACGCGCCGCTGAAGGGAATCTCAACGGCGAATTTGCTGCCATTGTCACTGGCCCCGTTCACAAAGGCATTATCAACCGTGCTGGTGTTTCATTTAGCGGTCATACGGAGTTTTTTGCCCAACACGCAAACGTCAATCAGGTCGTGATGATGCTTGCCACTGAAGGCTTGCGTGTCGCACTCGTGACTACCCATATCCCGCTCGCCTACGTCGCCAAAGCGATCACCCGAGAGCGTCTGCATGATGTGATTGCGATTTTGCATCAAGACTTGCAAGAGAAATTCGCCATCAAGCAGCCGCGTATTTATATCTGTGGTCTCAACCCGCACGCTGGGGAAGACGGCTGTCTTGGTCGCGAAGAAATTGACATCATTGAACCTGCGCTCGACGAGTTACGCGAGCAAGGGATGGACTTGGTCGGACCGCTCCCTGCTGATACGCTTTTCCAAGAGAAATATCTGCAAGATGCCGATGCTGTACTGGCGATGTATCACGACCAAGGCTTACCTGTGTTAAAATTCAAAGGATTTGGGCGCTCAGTGAATATCACTTTGGGTCTCCCTTTTATCAGAACATCAGTAGATCATGGTACCGCACTGGATTTAGCAGGTACTGGTACGGCGGATACAGGAAGCCTGCGGACGGCCATCTCCCACGCCATTGAATTAGTAGATAGCAAAGCATGAGCGATAAAGTCCACCAAGGCCACCGCGCCAGAAAACGTTTCGGACAAAACTTCCTAAACGACCCTTACATCATTGACGGCATTGTTTCGGCCATCAATCCGCAATCCGGTGAAAATCTGGTTGAGATTGGTCCGGGACTGGGCGCGTTGACTGAGCCTGTCACCGAGCAAGTGGATCATTTAAACGTGGTCGAGCTTGACCGCGATCTTGCCGCTCGCCTGCGTAGTCACCCATTTATGGCCAGCAAGTTAACCGTTCACGAAGCGGATGCGATGCAGTTTGATTTTGCCGAGCTTGCCAAGCAAGGGCCTTTGCGGATTTTCGGTAATCTGCCTTATAACGTCTCGACCCCTTTGATGTTCCATCTGTTTTCATTTGCAGGCCATGTGCAAGACATGCACTTTATGTTGCAAAAGGAAGTGGTAAACCGCTTGGCGGCGGGTCCAGGAACCAAAGCGTACGGCCGATTGACCGTTATGGCGCAATATTACTGTCAGGTCATTCCGGTACTAGAAGTCCCACCCAGCGCGTTTAAACCTGCGCCTAAAGTGGACTCGGCTGTGGTGCGTCTGGTCCCACACAAAACGTTGCCGCACCCTGCAACGAGCATGCAATGGTTAGAGCGCGTTTGTCGTGAGGGCTTCAACCAACGCCGTAAAACCATACGTAACGGTTTCAAATCCTTGGTGAGTGTGGACACACTGACTGAGCTCGGTATTGACCCTAGTTTGCGTCCGGAACATTTGACGCTGGCACAGTTTGTCAGTTTGGCAAACTGGCTGGACGCCAACCATCAACAATAAACAGGAGCCTTGACTTGCAAGCCACCGATAACCCGCAATTCGAGATTAATGTCGCGACCCAATACGTCGAAGATCAATCCGAGCCGGACAACGAGCGCTTTGTGTTTTCTTACACCGTCACCATTAAAAACCAAGGTGATGCGCCCGCACAGTTGATGCGACGCAAGTGGTTAATCACGGACGCCAACGGTAAAGAGCTCGAGATTGAGGGCGAAGGCGTGGTGGGAGAGCAACCCAGTATTGCCGCGGGGGAAAAGTATACCTATACCAGTGGCACCATCATTGAAACGCCTGTAGGTGTGATGCAGGGTTTCTATACCATGCAAGATCAAGCCGATAACCAGTTTAAAGTGGAAATTGAGCCGTTCCGCCTCGCGCTCCCTAACATTCTTCACTAACGTCCCTCAAGGAGGCCACACATGGCTACCTATCTTATCGGGGATATTCAAGGTTGTTACCAAGAACTGCGCGCGCTGTTGGCGCGCGTTGATTTCTCCCCCACTCACGATACCCTCTATGTCGCGGGTGATTTGGTCGCTCGCGGACCGGATTCCTTATCCGTGTTGCGCTATCTTCATTCGCTCGGCGCGTCGGCCAAGATAGTCCTTGGCAACCACGATCTGCATCTATTAGCCGTTGCACACGGGATTAAACCGGCCAAGCCAAAAGACCGTACCCAGCCGATCCTCGACGCGCCAGACCGAGAAACATTGCTTGAATGGTTAGCGGCTCAGCCTCTGTTAATCGACGAATCAGCGCGAGACGACGGTGGCTTTTTGCTGACCCACGCGGGGATTAGCCCACAATGGGATAAAGCGACGGCTGTCGCCTGCGCGCGAGAAGTCGAAGCCATACTGCACAGCAATGAGCAAGCGTGGTTATTACGACATATGTATGCGGATCAACCCGATCACTGGGAGGAAACGCTGGAAGGCCTGCCTCGCTACCGCTATATCATCAATACTTTGACCCGGATGCGATTTTGCTGGCCCGATGGTCGCCTCGATATGCAATGCAAGTTGCCTCCTGCGAAAGCGGCAGACACGGGTCTCATCCCTTGGTTTGAGGTGGCGCGCCAACAACCACTGGGACACGCGATTGTGTTTGGCCATTGGGCGGCTTTAGGGGGAACCATCCAGCCCGGCTTATACGGACTGGATACCGGCTGTGTTTGGGGCGGTGAGTTAACCTTGCTGCGTTGGGAAGACAAGGTTTGCTTTACCCAGCCAGCGCTCAGTGACGGTGCTTAACCACGCTCCCAAACCGTAAAAGTCAGTGGGTGGGCGTTTTTCTCGTCCGGTGCATGGGTTTCACTGGCCACTTGCGTCCACCCTTCACCCCAATCAGGGAAACGAGTATCGCCTTCAACATGGGTGTCGATAAAGGTGAGATACAAGCGATCCGCGCGCGGTAAAAACGCGTCATAAATGGTCCCACCGCCAATCACCATCACCTCAGCCACATCACCCACCGCGGCCAGCGCCTGCTCAGGTGAAGCGACCACGGTCACGCCGTCTGGTTGATAGTCAGGATCGCGGCTGATCACAATATTGGTACGCTTTGGTAAAGGGCGGCCAATCGACTCAAAGGTTTTACGCCCCATCACCACAGGATGCCCTAGGGTGGTGCGCTTAAACCACGCTAAATCAGCCGGCAAATGCCAAGGCATCTGGTTATCTTTTCCAATTACTCGGTCTTTTGCCATTGCGGCAATTAAGCTGACTCGCATTACGCTGGCCTCATTGAATTAAATCACTGGTCGGCGACGATAAAATAATAACCCCGGCATCGCAAGACCAATGGCTAATGCGGCCAAGATAAACCCAGCGCTAATCAAATTCTCCATCAAGCTGGCCCACAAGGCCGGCGTGTATCCTTGGTTATTGATAGTAACCAAGGCGATCATCGCTTTAAACGCGTAAACGCCGGGGATCATGGGAATAATGGCGGCGACGGTAAATACCTTAGGATGGGCCAGAAAGCGCTGAGACCAATACACCCCTAAAAACCCGATGGTGGTGGCGCCCGCAAGCGTCGCCCACTCGATAGCCATGCCCGACTCCATCAACACAAACCTTAGCCCATGACCAATCGCGCCACCGTAAGCGCAGTATTTGAGCGCCTTGGCAGGCACATTGAAGACCAAGGCAAACCCTACCGCGGGGATCATGGCAAAAAACATATCTTCCAATAGGGCAAGCAGCAAACTCATAACCACCCCCATGCGCCGACAAGATTCATCGCCCCGACAATGCCGAGCGCGGTGGCGAGGGTCAGTAACGACGCCATGGTCCAGCGTGCAATCCCCATATCGACAAACCCTTTCACCATGTCAGAGACCGCGTTAATGAGCGGATAACCCGGCACCAACATCAACACCGACGATGCCATGATCAGAAAAGGTTCATTGCCCCAATTCATCACCGTCCCCACGCTTGAAATTAAGGTGGTCACCATGGCGGTAAGCGCAAAAGTGAGCAAAGGATTAAACTGACGGTGGGCAAGCAGTTGGCGCACACGCATGCCGCACGCCGATGCGACAAAGGTTAAGGCAAAGATAACCGCATCACCACCGGCCAACCGGCTAAACGCGGCACAGGAAAGCCCTATCATGCCCACCACTAGCCAAGGAGGATAACGATGAGGCTTGATGCGGGTGAGACGTTTACGCACCGCTGGCGCGTCGAGAATGCCCTTTTCCGCGAGGATCACCGTGCGCTGAATATCCGTTACCACCTGCATATTGATCCCGCGGTCGGGGCACTGTCTCGCAGTGGTAATGCAATGGCCGCGGTTCAAGGTGGTGACCACCAATGAACTGGCTGATAGCGCGAGCTCAACACTGTCTAGCCCCAACGCTTTGCCCAAGCGAATGCTGACATCGCTCACCAGTTTACTCTCTGCACCATGTTGCAAAAGTCGCTGCCCGACTTCTATGACCAAACGTGAAATCGCACGCTGTTCTGGTTCGGTTAACCGTCTCGTCACCCGCTATCCCTCTCGCCTTTATCTACTATCGCAGTATTGATGAATAACTGCTTAAAATCTTTGATGCAAATAAAACACCTCCGATTTCCTTGTCGGAATTGGGCAGCGTACCTTTTTCTGCGCTCAGCCAATACAGCGACGATCAAACATGGCGACGATAGGCATAAAAAAACCGCTGCTCGGGAGCAGCGGTTGTCAGGTTAAGGCTTGTAGATGATTTCGACGTCGTAGTCGTCTTCATCCCAATCGTCCCAATCATCGTCGTCATCGTCCGATTGATTGAGTTTCTTCTCGTGGTAGTCATCCCACTTGAAGGCCACCGTCTCATCTTCTGGCTCAACCTCTGGCGTCGGTGCCGGTAAGGTATCAATAAAGCCCATCAGATCGTAAATCAGTGGCTGGACGTTCGCCTTGTTGATCGCAGAGATCGCGTAATATTTATCATCCCACGCGAGCGCTTCTAACACACGGTCGATTTGCTCTTGCGCCTGCTCTTCTGGCATGAGGTCGACTTTGTTAAAGACCAACCAACGCGGCTTATCTGCCAGCTTCTCACTGTATTGGTTTAACTCATCAATGATGGTAAACGCATTGTCGACTGGATCGGTGCCATCCACAGGCATGAGATCAATCATGTGCAACAAGACACGGCAGCGCTCAAGGTGTTTCAAGAAGCGAATACCCAGTCCAGCGCCATCGGCAGCGCCCTCAATCAGACCCGGAATATCCGCCACGACAAAGCTTTTATCGGCAGCGACACGGACCACGCCAAGGCTTGGCACCAAGGTGGTAAAGGGGTAATCAGCGACCTTTGGCTTAGCGGCCGACACCGCACGAATAAAGGTTGATTTACCCGCATTCGGCAAGCCTAACATGCCCACATCGGCGAGGAGCAACAGCTCTAGGCGCAGCTGACGGACTTCCCCTTTGGTCCCCATGGTTTTTTGGCGTGGCGCGCGGTTGACGGATGATTTGAATCGGGTATTACCCAACCCATGGAAGCCGCCTTTTGCCACCATGACTTTCATGCCATGTTGGGTCAAATCGGCAATCACTTCACCAGTATCTTCATCGACAGCACGGGTACCAACAGGCACATTCAGCACCAAATCATCACCGCGTTTGCCGGTACAGTTACCACCGCGACCATTTTCACCACGCCCTGCGGCATGAAAGCGCTCGAATTGGTAATCAATCAGGGTGTTAAGGTTCTCGTCGGCGAGCAGGTATACATCACCGCCATCGCCACCGTCGCCGCCATCTGGGCCCCCTTTGGGCACATACTTTTCACGTCGGAAGCTGACGGTACCATTGCCGCCGTCACCCGCGTCTACGCGAATTATCGCTTCATCTACAAACTTCATGCTAACTTCTCCGCACCAGCGGCCAGAAACATCTCGTTCCCGGGCTGCTAGCCTTATCCCAGATTGGTGTGTGGCGATCTTATCGATCTTAGGATCAATTTTCAGCCTTGGCTGACTTTCTGCTTACCGTGGATTGGCGGCGGCTCGACGAGGGATCACCAGACACAATAAAAAGCCCCGCCAAGTGGCAGGGCTTCAAAATTCGCTTGGCGTTGAAACTTATTCAGCTTCGATAGTAACGAATTTACGGTTCTGAGGACCTTTAGTCTCGAACTTCACTTTACCGTCGGTCAAAGCGAATAGAGTGTGGTCTTTACCGCAACCTACGTTAGTACCTGCGTGGAATTTAGTACCACGCTGACGCACGATGATGTTACCTGCTAGAACAGACTCACCACCGAAACGCTTAACACCTAGACGTTTACTTTCTGAATCGCGGCCGTTTTTAGTAGAACCGCCAGCTTTTTTGTGTGCCATCTCTTCTCTCTCCTAACTCTTAAGCGCTGATGCCAGTGATTTTCACTTCAGTGAACCACTGACGGTGGCCCATTTGCTTGCGAGAATGTTTACGACGACGGAATTTGACGACTTTCACTTTATCGCCACGACCGTGGGTAACAACTTCCGCTGTTACTTTACCGCCACTAACAAATGGCGCGCCAACTTTAACGTCTTCGCCGTTTGCTACTAGCAGCACGTTGTCAAATTCAACACTTTCGCCAGTTTCAACGTCTAGCTTTTCCAAGCGAATAGTCTGGCCTTCGCTTACTCGGTGTTGCTTACCACCACTTTGGAAAACTGCGTACATGGTTTACTCCGCATTTCCGCACGGCCTACTACGTTTAATATTTGAGCAGTAAGGGGTGCGCATATAATTCATCAATAGGGCGCGAATTCTACGGTAGAAATTGATTTGAGGCAAGAGGGGATCGCAAGAAAATTGGTGAAAAGCTGCTCAGCATAGATTCCCACACTTTTTGCAGGCGTGAAAGCTATCTCGTCGCACGTGATTTGGTGTACCATTGTTACCTTAAACCCCCGCGCTAGCGCCGATACTGACCCTGAAAGCACGCCAACGCTGATACGTCATGCGTCTTTCATCCATCACGTCGTAGAAACGTGCAGTTTGGTGGCGGCAAGCAAGCAACTAGGACAAAGCCCGGATTTTATTCATGGATTTCAAATCAATCCAAGCCTTGATCAGTGATGACATGGCGCAGGTCGATCAAAAAATACTGGCTCAACTCAATTCTGACGTCGCGCTTATTAACCAACTTGGCTTTTACATCGTGAACAGTGGGGGTAAACGCTTACGCCCAATGTTGGCGGTTCTTGCGGCGCGAGCCCTTGGGTATCAAGGTGAAAAACACACCACAGCGGCCGCGTTTATTGAGTTTATTCATACCGCTACCTTGCTTCATGATGATGTGGTCGATGAATCGGATTTACGCCGTGGCAATGCAACGGCCAATGCCATGTTCGGTAATGCCGCCAGTGTGCTGGTCGGCGACTACATCTATACCCGCTCATTCCAAATGATGACCAGTCTGCGCTCGTTGAAGATATTGGATCTGATGAGTGAGGCCACCAATGTGATTGCCGAGGGGGAAGTGCTGCAGTTAATGAACTGTAACGACCCGAATACTAGCGAAGCGAGCTACATGCAGGTGATCTACTCTAAAACCGCACGTCTTTTTGAGGCAGCGACCCAGGTCGGGGCCATTCTCAACGACGCGGATCCAGAGACAGAAAAAGCCTTCCAAGATTATGGCCGCTATTTGGGAACGGCGTTTCAGCTGATTGATGATGTCATGGACTATACCAGCGCGGATGACGAAATGGGTAAGCATGCCGGCGATGATTTAGCCGAAGGGAAACCAACGCTCCCCTTGCTGCATGCGATGCAACACGGTACTGAGCATCAATCGGCTATGATCCGCGAAGCCATTGAGAAAGGGAATGGACGGGACAAACTCGAGACGATTTTAGCCTGCATGGACCAATGTGGCTCCTTGTCCTACACCCGCGAGCGTGCAGAGCAAGAATCAGAAAAGGCGATTCGCGCCCTAGATGGTTTAGCGGATTCGGACTACAAGGCCGCCTTAGTCGCATTGGCAAAATTGGCGGTTAACCGGAATAAGTAACCACAAGCGTCTATTGCTATTTAGCGACAAGCAAGCATAAAAAACGGCGCCTATCGCGCCGTTTTTCCATCGATGAAGGGGCTCTATTTCGCCGCGAATTCTTCACCCATTTGAATGTCTTTACGCAAGGTGTCGAGCATATCGTCCATGGCTTTTTGCTCAAACGCGCTCAGCTCACCGATGCTCAAGATTTCTTCCACACCGTTTTTACCCAGGCGCACCGGTTGGGCAAAGAAGCGCGCGTGCTGACCATCGCCTTCCACGTAGGCACACTCCACCACATTTGACTCACCTTGTAGCGCGCGCACTAGAGATAGGCCGAAACGGCACGCTGCTTGCCCCATCGACAAGGTCGCAGAGCCGCCACCTGCTTTGGCTTCGACAACTTCTGTACCCGCATTTTGGATACGTGGCGTAAGCGCTGCGACTTCTTCGTCAGTAAAGCTCACTCCTTTCACCTGAGACAGCAAAGGCAAAATGGTAACGCCTGAGTGACCGCCGATCACCGGAATGGAAACCTCACGCGGATCCATGCCTTTTAGCTCACCAATAAAAGTTTCAGAGCGAATCACATCCAAAGTGGTGACGCCGAACAATTTGTTTTTATCGTAGACGCCTTTGGCTTTGAGGACATCCGCCGCAATCGCCACTGTCGTGTTCACAGGGTTGGTGATAATACCGACACACGCTTTCGGACAAACATCGGCAATTTTTTCCGCTAAAGACTTAACAATACCGGCGTTTACGTTGAACAGATCTGAGCGGTCCATGCCAGGCTTACGGGCGACGCCTGCAGAAATCAAGACCACGTCCGCGCCTTCCAGCGCTGGGGTTGGATCTTCACCGCTGTAGCCTTTAATAGAAACCGGGGTTGGGATATGGCTTAAATCCACAGCTACCCCAGGGGTAACCGGTGCGATATCGTACAGAGCCAAGTCGGAACCCGCTGGCAGGTTATTTTTTAGCAGTAGGGCTAACGCCTGACCAATGCCTCCCGCGGCGCCAATCACAGCAACTTTCATGTCGTTCTCCTTTCGATATTTCTTATAGTCCGGATCCGGTCCGGCTTCTGTTCGGGCACAAATCGCCACGTAATGGTGCGAACTGTGGGCTCATCATATGCCCGCCTATGCGTGCACTCAAGCGTCAAGCGGTGATGATCAGCCAAAGCTCTCATTTTTCTTTTTGCTGCGTTGAAATCGCGTGAATCGAGTTAGGAACAGTGATGCTGTCGCCAATTTGTGGGGTCAGCAATTGCCCTTCGGTGAATGTATATGCAAAATAGCCACTCGTTTGTCATTGCGAGTCAGCCGTCATGCGTAACTCAGAAAAACAAGACCAATTGGTTCGGGCGTTTAAAGCCATCCTCAAAGAAGAAAAGTTCAGTTCTCAGGGCGAGATCGTGGAAGCCTTACGTGCTCAAGGATTTGAGGGCATTAACCAGTCGAAAGTGTCGCGCATGTTGACCAAGTTCGGCGCTGTGCGTACCCGAAATGCCAAGATGGAGATGGTGTACTGCCTTCCTATCGAATTGGGCGTACCTACTACAGGCAGCGCATTGCGCGAGTTAGTGATGGAAATCGACTATAACGAAGCGGTTGTCGTCATTCACACTGGTCCAGGCGCGGCACAATTAATTGCCCGTTTACTGGACTCTCTTGGCAAAGCTGAGGGGATTTTGGGCGCCGTCGCTGGGGATGACACCATCTTTATCACACCCACCCGTGGCACCACCACAGAGGCACTGTTTGAAGCCGTCTGTGATCTGTTTGAATACCACTACTAATCTTTTTGTCAGGCAGCGTGATCCCGCTGCCTGTCTGTCTTTTCCCCTCTTCGCTACACACCTTTTCACACAAAAGCGATAACATCCTTTTAATTTTTCTTTATCGCTCTGTTACTATCGGCGTTTGACCGCCAACAAACGATTAACGCATTGGCCACCCATCGGCCCATTATAATTAACGGTTAGGTACTCATCGTTGACACTGATGTCATTGTCTACAGGCTATGCTTTGTGACAGAGAGTACCCTTTTCTCGGGACATTGCTGCCGCTCTCGCGGTGCAAATGATAATAAGGACAAACTGCATGACGAAGACAAGTCAATCGTCTCCTGATGTGCAAGACATGGTCGCGCAAGCGGATACAGGTGCGCGCTCACCTCATGGACTGCCGGGACGCATTTTATGGCTGGTACCACTTTTTTGGTCACTGTTTCAGCTATGGTATGCCTCACCTCTCCCCTTTATGCTCGATTTTGGTGTCCTCAATGACACCGAAGCTCGCGCGGTTCACCTCGCTTTCGCGATGTTCTTGGCCTACACCGCTTATCCTGCATTAAAAACCTCTCCCCGCGATCGTATCCCCCTACTCGACTGGGTATTCGCCTTAGCGGGAAGCTTTGCCGCAGGGTATTTATTCTTATTTTATAACGATCTAGCTGGACGCGCCGGCGCTTATACCGACGTGGATATCACGGTCGCTGCCATTGGTATGGTGTTGATGCTTGAGGCGACCCGCCGTGCACTTGGCCCCCCATTGATGGTGGTCGCCGGTGTATTCTTGCTCTACACCTTCGCCGGTCCCTACATGCCGGATGTGATCGCACATAAAGGGGCGAGCTTAAATAAAGCCATGTCGCATCTGTGGCTCACCACGGAAGGGGTTTTCGGGGTGGCGCTGGGCGTCTCTACCTCGTTTGTATTCCTGTTTGTCCTGTTCGGGGCATTACTCGATCGTGCCGGTGCCGGCGGCTACTTCATTAAAGTGGCCTTCTCGCTACTCGGTCACATGCGCGGTGGCCCCGCCAAAGCCGCGGTAGTCGCGTCCGGCCTGTCCGGTTTGGTCTCAGGTTCATCGATTGCCAACGTAGTGACTACTGGGACCTTTACCATACCCTTGATGAAACGTGTGGGCTTCCCGAGCCATAAAGCCGGCGCGGTTGAGGTAGCCGCCTCGACCAATGGCCAGCTCACCCCACCCATTATGGGGGCTGCCGCGTTCTTGATGGTGGAATACGTGGGGATTTCCTACGTCGAGGTAATTAAAGCCGCACTACTGCCTGCGCTTATCTCCTACATCGCTCTGATTTACATCGTGCACTTAGAAGCGTGTAAGGCTGGGATGCAGGGCCTACCGCGCCGCCACACCAGCACCTTGCTACAAAAACTGTTCTCATTTATGACCGTGTTTGTGGGCTTGCTGGTCCTCAGTGCCGCGGTCTATTACGGCATCGGTTGGACCAAAGATGTGTTCGGTGCCATGGCAACCGTTATCATTGGTCTGCTGACATTAATCGCTTATGTGCTGTTGGTGCGCTATTCCGCTCAGTACAAATCCGAAGCGGCAGAAGACCCGGCCGCCGCCGATTTATCCGAAGTGCCGGAGCCAGGCCCAACCGTACGTTCTGGCTTGTACTATTTGTTGCCTATTGGCGTATTGGTTTGGTGTTTGACCGTCGAACGCTTCTCACCGGGTTTGTCCGCATTTTGGGCGACGGTGTTTATGATCTTTATTATTCTCACCCAGCGCCCGCTGATTGCTTACTTCAATCAACGGACCAACTTTAAAGAAGAAATCCGCGACGGTGTGGTCGATATGGCCGAAGCCTTTGTGACCGGTGCACGTAACATGATAGGTATCGGCGTTGCCACTGCGGCTGCGGGGATTGTGGTGGGTACCGTCACCCTCACTGGCATCGGTCTAGTGATGACGGACTTTGTCGAGTTTATCTCCGGCGGCAACATCTTCTTGATGCTGCTGTTTACCGCGGTCATCAGCTTGCTATTGGGGATGGGTCTACCGACTACCGCCAACTATATCGTGGTCTCCACCCTGATGGCGCCAGTGATTGTTACCTTAGGCGCACAACAAGGGCTGATCATTCCCTTGATTGCGGTACACTTGTTCGTGTTCTACTTTGGTATCCTTGCCGATGACACGCCACCGGTCGGCTTGGCAGCCTTTGCCGCGGCGGCCATTGCTAAATCCGACCCGATACGTACCGGTGTGCAGGGCTTTACCTACGACATACGTACCGCCATCCTGCCGTTTATGTTTATTTTCAACACTCAGTTGTTGTTGCTAGACCTAGAGGGCCCCATTCACCTGATCTTAACCGTGGTGTCGGCAACCATCGCAATGCTGGCTTTTTCCGCGGCGACACAAGGGTGGTGGCTCACCAAGAATAAATGGTGGGAAACCGCACTACTTCTAGTGATCACCTTCTCGCTCTTCCGCCCCGGCTTTTGGTGGGACGAAGTGTACCCACCGACCACCAGCTATCCGGGCACTGAATTAGTGCGTATCGCAGGCACCTTGCCTGAAGGCGAGCCGTTACAGCTGGAAGTGGAAGGGGAAAACTTCTTTGGTGAGCAGATAGCGAAACATGTCGTGCTCCCCATCGATCACAGCTTGGAAAGCGGCGAAGCACGCATCAGTGACACAGGCCTCATGCTCCGTGAGGAAGATGGCAAACTCTTGGTAGATATGATTCAGTTTGGCAGTGATGCAGACAAAGCAGGCATCGATTTTGATTGGCAAATCAAAGCCGTGACTGTCGATAATGTCCGCCCATGGAAAGAATGGGTCTTCGTGCCAACTTTGTTGCTCTTGGCATTACTCGGCTGGAATCAACGCCGTCGCATTCGCCAAGCCTAGTGTTAAGGGCACGTGTTTTACCGCGTGCCCTTTTCTTTTTTAGACCGTAAAGGATATCGCTATGTATAAACACATCTTGGTTCCGGTTGACCTCAATGATGAGAGCTTTGCTGACAAGGCCGTCGATCATGCGGTCTGGCTGGCCAGCCAATCTGGCGCAAAAATACACCTACTGACTGTGCTGCCGGGCATTCATAATTCGATGGTGGCCTCTTATTTCCCGGAAGACGCCGCCAACAAAATGAAACGCGATATGAAGCGAAACTTACAAGGCTTTGCGGATAAATACGTGCCAAAAACCATCGCCTGTGAGGTGTCAATTGCGGAAGGGAAACCTTACAAGGGGATCATTAAAACCGCCGAGCGTATTGGCTGCGATCTCATCGTGATGCCAAGCCACAAACGTTCACGCGTCAATAAAATGATGCTCGGCTCCGTCGCCGCCAAAGTGCTCGAAGGGGCGACAGTGCACGTGATGGTACTCAAACCTTAGCTGTGTAGTGCTCAGGCATGCTTGCGCTTGCCTGAGCACCGTTCATCGTTCGCGTTGGTCATAGCCCCAACGTGGCACCAGCTGTTGCTCAGCACCGACATGATCCAAAATACGCGCTACCATAAAGTCGATGAGATCATCTATCGACTGGGGTTGATGATAAAAACCCGGCGCGGCTGGCATAATCGTCACCCCCATTTGCGAGAGCTTGTGCATGTTCTCAAGATGCAAGGTCGAAAAGGGCGTCTCACGCACCACCAACAGAAGTTGTCCGCGCTCTTTAAGCACCACATCCGCCGCCCGTTCAATCAGGTTATCGGACAAGCCATGCGCAATCGACGCCAATGAACCGGCGGAGCAAGGGCATACCACCATTTGCTTCGGTGCCGCTGACCCTGAGGCAACTGGCGAAAACCAATCCTCTTTGCCACACACCACTAGCTTATCCGTGTTGCACTGTAAATGTTCTACCAATACCTTTTTGGCCGCGTCAGGCCCGGCAGGCAATTTCAGGCCATGTTCGGTGGCTAACACCACACGTGCTGCCGATGAGATCAATAAGAAAACCTGATAATCCTGTGCAAGCAGGCATTCGAGCAAACGTAGCCCGTATGGCGCGCCAGAGGCACCTGTCCACGCCAGAGTGATGCGTTTATCCGCCATGCTTTTCCCCTTTATCGCCGAGCGCGTTAAGCAGCTTGTCGTGAATACCACCAAAGCCACCATTACTCATCACCAACACGGTATCGCCTGCTTGGGCTTGCTCACATAAAGCGGTTACCAACCCATCAATATCGGCATGAATATGCGACGGCTGCTCGCAGCTATCCACCACCGCTTCAAGCGACCAATCCAGCCCTTGGGGTTGGAACAAGAACACTTGGTCAGCACGAGCCAACGACGCCGCCAGCGTGTCTTTGTGAACCCCTTGCTTCATGGTATTGGAACGTGGCTCTAACACCGCCAGAATGCGACCATTACCGACTTTCGCGCGTAACCCCTCAAGGGTCAGTCGAATCGCCGTCGGGTGATGAGCAAAGTCATCATACACAGTGACACCGGCTTGCTCACCACGCCACTCAAGGCGTCGCTTGGTATTGATAAAGGTCTCGAGCGACTGACAGGCTAAGTCAGGCGTTACGCCCACATGACGCGCTGCCGCAATGGCCATTAACGCGTTACGTACATTGTGATCACCAACTAAGTCCCAGTTCACATCCCCAACATGCTCGCCGGCAAAATACACCGAAAAATGATTGCCGGCTGGATCTTTTTTCACCGTCTGCCATTGTCCATCTGGTCCTGCATAAACGCATTCACTCCAGCACCCCATGGCAAGCGTCTCTGCGACATTGGCATCGTCCGAGGGCGCAATGATTTGGCCAATCCCCGGCACAGTGCGCACCACATGGTGGAATTGCTTTTGAATCGCGGCCAAATCATCAAATATGTCGGCATGGTCGAACTCAAGGTTGTTGATCACCAAGGTTTTCGGTTGGTAATGAACAAACTTGGAGCGTTTATCAAAAAACGCGCTGTCATATTCATCGGCTTCTACCACAAAAAATGGGCTATCGGCCAATCGTGCCGAGCCATTAAAATTCCCCGCGACACCGCCAATCAAGAAACCGGGCGCGTAGCCGCAATCTTCTAAGATCCATGCCAACATGCTAGCGGTAGTGGTTTTACCATGTGTGCCAGAAACCGCCAGCACCCAGCGGTCTCGTAATAAGAAATCATGCAACCATTGCGGGCCTGAGGTATACGGTAAACCTTGGTTTAGTACCGCCTCAACACAGGGATTGCCACGACTCATTGCATTACCAATCACCACAAGGTCCGGAGCGGGAGCAAGCTGAGCCGGATCATAACCTTCGATAATCTCAATACCTTGAGATTCGAGTAACGTACTCATCGGGGGGTAAACATGGCTATCAGAGCCCGTCACCCTGTGTCCCAATTGTTTTGCGAGCATCGCGGCGCCACCCATAAAGGTGCCACAGATGCCGAGAATATGAATATGCATAGCCTTCACTGTGTTGTATTGGTTGCTCAGCCATCCGGCATAAGGCTGTCATTATGCCTTGGATTGGCGCTTGGGTCTTATCGCTTGCGTACATCTGACATGGTTTTTATGTGGCGATCACACTTCCCTTGCTTCATGTATTTCTTCAGTACGATTAAAAAGTCGCTGGCGCTAGAATATCAGCGATTTTAAGAGGCAGCTGACTGCCCATGTATCCGATTGCATCAGAAAGAAAGTTCATCATCATTAAGGATTGAGAATGCCCGACATTAAGACCCTCGGCGAGTATATTGTTGAGAAACAGCACGCCTTCCCGCACGCCAGCGGTGATTTATCTTCTCTTCTCGCCTCCATCCGTCTGGCCGCCAAAATTGTTAACCGTGAAGTCAACAAAGCCGGTCTGGTCGATATTGCCGGCGCGATTGGCACAGAAAACGCACAAGGCGAAGAGCAGCAAAAGCTCGATGTCTACGCCAACGAAAAGTTTAAAGCCGCCATGGAAGCCCGCGACCACGTCTGTGGCGTTGCCAGCGAAGAGGAAGATGAAGCGGTTATTTTCAACAAGCAGCTCAACCGTAACGCCAAATACGTCGTCCTCATCGATCCACTGGATGGCTCCTCTAACATTGATGTTAATGTGTCTGTTGGCACCATTTTCTCTATCTACCACCGCGTATCGCCGGTGGGTACTCCCCCCACCGAGGAAGACTTCTTACAGCCCGGCCACCGCCAAGTGGCTGCCGGTTACGTCATTTACGGCTCATCGACCATGTTGGTTTACACCACGGGCGATGGCGTGCACGGGTTTACCTATGACCCGTCGCTTGGGCTATTCTGCTTGTCGCATGAGAACATGACCATTCCTCAAGACGGTAACATCTACTCGATTAACGAAGGGAACTACATCAAATTCCCACAAGGCGTCAAAAAATATATCAAGTACTGTCAAGAAAACGTCCCTAATGAGAAGCGTCCCTACACCTCACGCTATATTGGCTCTTTGGTCGCGGACTTTCACCGCAACCTGCTAAAAGGCGGTATTTACTTATACCCCAGCACACTTGCCTATCCCAACGGCAAGCTACGCTTGCTTTACGAGTGCAACCCCATGGCGTTTATTATTGAGCAAGCGGGTGGTAAAGCGACCGATGGTACCCAGCGCATACTGGATATCGATCCGAAAGAATTGCACCAACGCGTGCCTTTCTTTGTCGGCTCCAGCAATATGGTGGACAAAGTGGGTGAATACCTCGAACGCTACCCTGATCACGACGATAACTAAGTGCGGTGAGACGGTGAGATTTCACCGCAATTTATGATTAAGAGGCGACCACAGCGGTCGCCTCTGTTATTTTCACGCTCGGTGGTTATAATTGGCACACACTTTTTTGATAAACAAAAGGACATCCCATGAGCCTGAACCAGGTCCCAGCGGGCAAAGATCTGCCTGAAGATATTTATGTGGTGATTGAAATTCCTGCCAACGCCGATCCAATTAAGTACGAAGTCGACAAAGACAGCGGCGCCGTATTCGTTGATCGCTTCATGGCAACGCCTATGTTCTACCCATGTAACTATGGCTATGTAAACCACACCTTGTCTTTGGACGGCGACCCAGTTGACGTGCTGGTACCAACCCCATTCCCATTGGTACCCGGCTCAGTGATCCGCTGCCGCCCTGTTGGTGTGCTCAAAATGACCGACGAGTCTGGTGAAGATGCCAAAGTGATCGCGGTACCGCACAGCAAGCTGACCAAAGAGTACGATCACGTGAAAGACGTGAACGACCTGCCTGAGCTGCTAAAAGCACAAATCACGCACTTCTTCGAGCGCTATAAAGAGCTAGAAGCTGGCAAATGGGTGAAGGTAGACGGTTGGGAAGATGCCCAAGCGGCAAAAGACGAAATCCTGTCTTCATTTGAGCGCGCGCAAAAATAATAGCGCCATCGCCATGAAGCTAGAAGCCCGCGTCAACACGCGGGCTTTTTTCTATTTAATCTCAAACTGATAGAGTAGATCCACCGCCTGATCGACTCCCGACACCGCTTCTAGATAAAGATCTTTCATCAATCGATAGCGCACCGTGAACACCCCTATCGCATCAAAGATCCCCACCCCATACTTCACTTCCAAGTCAGGCAGAATATATCCCGAGACCTCGACTTTTTGCTCATCGCCGGCGCCAGAGGTATCAAGAGTGAGATCCTCGACTCCAAACGCCTGACCAATTTCGCCTACCAGTTTGCCACTTTGCGCCAAGCCCAAACCAATCAGCATAGAGGTCATATTGGCATCACCGGCGCCAGCATCAAGTGCTCGGCCGCGTAACAGGTATGACAAGGCATTGGCCTGCGAACCGGCCGGATCCATAAATACAGTCGCCACCGGCTCATCGGCAGGTCCTGTAAGTCGGATCCCCGCGATGACATCGCCCTCAGTGCGCTCGGGATTGCGAATCGCTTCGACTTGCAAATACGGCTGATCAGCAGGGCCATTAAATAAGATTTCCCCTTTACGGATAATCAAATCTTGTCCAAATGATCGATAGGTTCCTTCCAACAAGCTCACGTTACCGACAATCAAGGCGCCTTTACGGTTGTTCTTAATGTTAAGCTCTCCTGCCAAGCGCGACTTCAAACCAAACGCCGCCAGCCGAACTTCATCACCAAGCACTAAGCGTACATCCGTGACCAAATTAAAAGGAACCGCATCTTTTTGTTCCGCGTCTTCAGGCTCATAGTTTTGATTGAGGATCACCGTATCATCCGACACAGTGACGGCCGACTCCGGCAAGTGCTCCACCTCAATCCGTCCCCATGGCACCTCAATATTCCCCCGAATCGCCACTTGTTCTGGGGTTGCTGAAACCGTTAAGTCAGGCGCAACATCAAGACGGACCATCGGCGGCACATTCACTCGCAACGTATCGCCCGCGACATTCAGATTAAACAACCAACCTCTCACGGTCGGCCACCGACCCTCACCTTTGAGGCGTAAGGTGCCATCGGGAGTAATCAGCTGGCCGGTTAACTGTCCCTGCTGACCATCAAGGTTGACCGTCACCTGCCCGTCATTAACATCAACCGGCGATGATAACCCTTTCACACGTAATGCGCTGATATCCAGCTCGCCAAAGACTTTCGGCAATGTAATCGGACCTTGAACGCGTAAGTTAGCATTCACTTCGCCATTAACATCGGCCTGTTTGTCACCGCCGAGTAACGGCTCCAGCTTGGCAAGTTGCACCGCATTCATGTGCACATTCCCATCAATCGTACGTGTCGACGCTAACAGATCATTCAAGGTAAAGGCTGAAGCCAGTGTGCCACCCTCAGATAAGGTGAGTGCCAACGCACCTTGCAGTGCATCTTGATGCCAACGCGCATTGAAGTTGGCATGCTGCCAGCCAATCACCAGTGGCGTGTCGGCCTGCTGGCGCAGATTGCCATCCGCGATATCAATCGAGGCTTGTACATCCGGCGAGGCGTCAGGCTGCCAACGTGCATGAACCACGGCATTGGCACGTGTATCAAGCAGCCATTCCGGCGGTAAGAAGGCAGCGATTTGCTTCGCTTCAAAGCCTTCAATCTTGGCGGCCACCTCCCCTTGCTCGCCGATTGTCGCCGGTTGCGATAAGCACAAAGACGTTGCTTGCCACTGCCAACAATGTTCGCCAACCTCGGTTTGCATATCAGTGAAACTAAACGCAATGGGTACCGCACTTTGCTGCACAATGTCGCCAAGTTCTTCCACGTTCACCGATGTATCAAGTAGTTTACCTTTCCAGCCAGTGTCTCGGGCCAATGCACCTTCAACACGTAACGCGCCAGACGCCGGCGCCCCTTGCCAGCGCAAATCCAGCTGGTGTGCCGCTTCATCACCGCGCACGGTTAAATCAAGGTTGTCTAAGCGCGCGGTTTGATAGCGCCCGCCTAATACCGACACCGTCAGCTCGCCGCCTAAGCGATCTTTTACGGCCAGATCACCGTCTACCGTTAGCTGATTAATGCGCACATCTTGCCAACGCAATTGCTTAGCATGAAGCGCCAACTTTGCGGTTGGCTGTGCAAACGGCCCGCTCAATCGTGCATCGCCACGGATCACACCAGTGAGCATGGGCAAGGATTGCGACAAATCGGCAATATCGACCGACAGTCCCATTTGCCACTCATCACGCACTTGCCCTTGTGCCGTGACGTGATTGGGACCATGCGACAGCGTCAGTCCCGGCGTCGACACGCTCGGCTGGCCATCGCCATCACGATCATGCGCGTTAAGTGCGCCCGCGACCGCTAGAGGCAGTTTTTGTAACTCCCCATGCACCACCAACGTAGGCACCGACACATCCCAGCCGCCTTGGGCGGTTAAGCGACCACGATGGCTGATTGCACCGGTTAAATCCCCCGTGACCTCTGGCCATTGCTGCTGAGGTTGGATGTTGGCAAACCCTAACTCAGCTTGCCAAAAAGGCTCGCTGGACCAATCCACGCTGGCACGACCGGCCACCTTACCTCCAAGCGTATTAGCTTCAAGCTGCGAGAGGGTCAGCGCCGTTAGACTGCCTTGGCCGGTTAAATTCAGCTGGGTGGTCGGAATCTCAGGGCCCTCGACGCCGGTTTGTAAACCGAGCTGATAGTCGGACAAATCCCCATCGGCGTGAAATTGTAGCTCGCGTAATGCCGCGATCGCTTCCCCCGTCAGCGGCCAAGCCAAGGCTTTGCTCTGCAACTGCACCGCAAAAGGTAAGTTTGCCGCCAGCAGGTTTGCCTCTCCTTCCAGCGTCGCCGTCACCGGTCCGTGCGCATTCGCGTTTAGCTCAAGCGCGGCTAGGCTTCCAGAGGCCGACAGTGATAAAGCTTGGCCTTGAAGCGGGGAAAGATTACTGGTCAACTGGGCTTGTAAGGTAAGTGGGTACTTACCTTTAAGTGTAATATCACCTGCAAGGCTTGCCGTGCCTTGGGGGGCGGTCACCGAGAAACTATCAATAGTCACCGCGCTGCCTCGAACGCTACCCGCCAAAGATAACGCTGAGAGGGTTTGTACTGTGCCCGCTTCAATCCGCGTATCTTGCAGGCGAAGCTGCTCCACCTCGATAGCCAGCGGCAGCGCCACCGTGGGTAACTCCAGGCCTGGGTAATGCCATGGCGTGCTTGCCACCGCGCTATCCGGTTTACCGACCGCTTGGTCGGTATTGTCTTGGGGCTCACTCGGCAGGATCACCACTAGCTGCTGCCAATCGGTCGGCGATAAAGTTAAGGTGTCGCCAACAAAATGCACGCCACCTTGCAATTGATGCCAACTCACCGACTGTCCAGCGACCTGAATCGCCACATCCTTAAAGGCAAAGGCATTGATGTGAATAGGCAGCGGCGCTTGGATAGCCGACGTGGATACGTCTTGCGAGGATGTATCCTCCTCACTCACGGGCAAATCAATATCGAGCGTGACCCCCTCGGCGGCCAATTGATCAATACAAAGCGCAGGCGTCAGTAAGCACTTACCTTGGATGACAAGCCTTAGCTGTTCGGCATTCAGTCGTAGCTGCTCATCATCATAGCGCACCCCTTGCAGCACGAAGCCGGTGAGTAGACTGCCGTCGGCCTCATCGACTGATAACGCAGGTAGCGCTTTCTGCGCACCCCAAATCCCGACCTGCAAGCCCACTGGTGTAAAAAGTGCGGCCGCTACCAGCCCCACCAAAGAAAAAATACTGATTAACGCAATAAACGTTAGCCTGACTAACCAACGACTCATAACTCAGGCCCTAGCGTAAGGTGTATACGAAAATCATCATCGTCATTATCAAAACCACGCGCGACATCAAGACGAATCGGACCTACCGGCGATGACCAGCGAATACCGGTACCAGCCGCACGCTTCCACGATAAATTGTGGGTCCACGCGTCACCACCATCAGCAAATAACGCCCACCACCAGTTGCCACCTAGACGATATTGGTACTCCAACGTACCGGTTAACATGTAGCGGGCGCCACTGAGCTGACCGCTGTCATCGACAGGGGAAACGGTTTCAAAAGCATAACCGCGAATACTGTTATCGCCCCCGGCGAAAAAGCGTAACGATGGCGGCGCTTCACTGAACTCTTCAGAAATCAGGGCACCACCATCAACGCGTAATAAGCCGCGATGGTTTTTATTGAGGCTACGAATCCACGCACTCCGCCCTTGCAAGCGCACCAAACTAATATCGGACAGCCAAATCGGATCGGCCGCTTCCAATGTAATAGATTGTTTGTCTCCCCAATGCGGCATTAATCCACCGCGAGCGCGGGTGCGGGTAAAATTGATCCCTGGCAGCACCACGCTGACGCTATCTTCATCTAGCCCTTGGGTGTAGTCTTCATAAAGCCAGCGTAACGAAACACTGCGTTGCCAGCCGGTATCATACAGCCAATGCCTGGAAATCGAGGTCGATACCTCAAGGCTGGAGGTATCGCGTTGTTCGGTATTTTGTAACCCTAACTGCACTTGATAATACTCGCGAGAAACATCCTCCAAGGGAACCTTGTAGGTAGAGGTCAACGTCTGCTCGGGCTCAGAAATCGCCAATGATGTGGTGATACTGTGACCGCGTGAGTTATACCAAGGCTTGCGCCAATTAAACTTGAGCCGCGGGCCAATGTCGGTGGAATACCCGACCCCAGTTTCAAATTTGTTGCGTGCTTCGGGGGTCAGTGTCACCTTGATCGGCACTTCAGTGTCTTCGGCTTCTTCCATGTCTGCTTGGACTAACGCACTGGAAAACCACCCGGTGTTGGCAAGCGCTTGGTTAAACTCACCCAATGCCGACACGCGATACGGCTCGCCCGGGGAAAAATCACGTAAAGTGTCGAGACGCTGCAACTGAATTTGCGCACCTTGGTAGCGAATCGCGCCAAAGTGGTAACGCTTACCACTGGCAAAGTGCAGACGAATAAACGCTTGTTGGCGGGTGGGAGAGACTTCGAGACGTGTCTGCGTAAAACGACCGTCAAAGTATCCCTTTTTCACCGCCAAGCTTTGGATTTGGCTTTTCAGGGACTCATAGTCTCCGTGGTTAAGAATCGCGCCCGGCTGCGGCCCGTCAGCCTTGAGAGCATGAAAATCGTCATCCATGCCCGCTTCACCGCTAAACACCACATCCACTTGTGCCAAACGAACGGGTTTGCCCGGATCAACCTTGACTTCCAGCGTAGCGTCTCCGTCCATTTGCATAGTGATCTTAGGCTGATAAAACCCCACCGCTTGCAGTGCTTTACGCACATCCTGCTCAACACGGGCAATAAACCGGTAGGAGCCGTCCCGCTCTTCTGGAGCAATCGCGGCTAAATAGGTCTCGACATTGTCTTGTGCAATACCATCGAGCCCTTCAATATCAATGTCGACTTCCGCATGGGCGATGCTAGATATCACGCTGATAGCGATCGCGAATAGGGGGAATAGCCGTATATTCATGCAGTGAGATCCAATACCCGGGTGTCGCCCGGCTAAATTGATGATATCTTGCCATATTACGTGTTGAGCGGGGCAGGATGCCAGCATCATGTTGATGACAAGATGCGGAATCCATGCCTGTATGCCAACCCACTGACGCGCACAGCAGTCCGCTTTGCGCTTTTACACCACAGCAGTCAAAGGATGCCTATGTCGATGCAATCTTCCTTTACCCAACCCGAGAATGCGATAGCCGATCGCACCGACCCGATTGTTCCAGCCGAACCGCACGCGGTCTTTAATCAGCCTATCACGGCCACCCCCGCGGCCGGTCAAAAACAGGTTATTTTTGGCATGGGCTGTTTTTGGGGTGCCGAACGCAAATGGTGGCAACAGCCGGGTGTCGTGATGACCTCGGTCGGATACAGTGGCGGCGTCACCCAACACCCGCGTTATCAAGACGTCTGCACGGGACAAACCGGCCATGCCGAAGTGGTCAATGTGATTTTCGACCCGTCCGTGGTGAGTTTAGACACCCTACTGGCGGTGTTCTGGGAAAACCACGATCCGACCCAAGGCATGCGTCAAGGCAATGACATTGGCCCGCAATATCGTTCCGCGATTTACTATTGTGATCCGGCGGACCAAGCTAGCGTCGAGGCAAGTCTGGCGACCTATCAAGCGGCATTGAGAGAGGCCGGCAAGCCCGATGCGGTCACCACTGAGATCGCACCGGCTGGCGCTTACTACTTTGCTGAAACTGACCACCAGCAGTATCTACACAAAAACCCGCAAGGCTACTGCGGCTTAGGTGGCACAGGTGTGTGTTTCCCACCACAATAAGCCTTTGGCAATTAACCACTGCTAAATGGCTAGGCGTAAAAAAACACGTCCGTTTGGACGTGTTTTTCAGTGTGGCGATGTTTATGCGGTAATGGCCATGGCTTTAATTTCTTTATTCACCTCAGTCATCACCGACAGTGCACGTTTATCACTATGCCCGGGCGGCAGTAAACGTCCACCATCAAACTCAAACGCGCCTACACCTTCAATATAGAGTCGGCCCTTAAAAAATCGTTTCACATACCGCGCAATCTGGGTTGGCCGATATTGACGAAAGATTCTGAGCATAAGGATCCCTTTCTTGTTCTCAAAGTCTGTCTAAGCAGACCGAAACGGCAATTCATTTCTTTCACAGTCACGATGACCGTATGATATTGCCACCTTGGAGCGCCGCATATTATCTGGCAATCTCCGCGTATAAAGCTAAGCAAGCAAAGTGCCACCTCAATAAGATGGCAATCACAGCATTAGAGCCTGCTAGCGAACAGAAGTTCCCGATTTAGATAAATACGTTTTGCAGCGTAAGTTCGATCGACGCAGAAAAGTCCGATCTTGCGCACGGATTAACCTTTGCCACTTGGCACAACTCACCGTCTGGCGTAACCATAGATAACTTGGCACCTGATGCCAAATAATGACCACAGACATGGATGATAAAGAATGAAAAAGACCACCCTACTTGCTCTCACCTTTGCGCTATTCACAGGCACCAGTTGGGCGCATACGATCCAAAATGGTGCACCTTTACCTTCAGCCAAAGTCGCCGAGCACGGCGAGCTGACCTTGAATGGCGACGATATTGTTTATCAAGCTTGGCAAACCGAACAACTGCCGGGCAAAGTACGCGTGATCCAAGCCATCGCCGGACGCAGCAGCGCCAAAGAAATGAATGCCCCCTTGATGGAAGCCATCACAGCCGCAGACTTTGACGACTCTCGCTACCAAACCACCACCATCATTAATCAAGATGATGCGATTTGGGGCACCGGCGGTTTTGTTAAATCGTCGGCAGAAGACAGTAAGCGGGATTTTAGTTGGTCCTCAATTGTGCTCGACGAAAACGGCAGTGTCGCACAGGCGTGGCGCTTAAAAGAAGAAAGCTCGCTGATCGCGGTACTCGACGACCAAGGCACGGTGCGTTTTGTCAAAGAGGGCAAATTAAGTCCCGACGAGGTGAACCAAGTGATTAGCTTAGTGACTCAACTGGTCAATCAATAGTGCCATGCGCGGGCAAAGCCCGCGTTTTTCAACACTTGGCGTCGATGGTGATAATTGTTATGTTATTACATTACTCTTAAAGGTGTGGATGCCTGCATGACTCGGCCATTGATCGTCCATCTGCTGTTGATCGTCGTACTCAGCCAATCTGGGCTGTGGGCGCATCATCACCTCGATACCTTCACGCCCTCACATCACAGCGAACATTGCAGCCTCTGTCATTTGGCGCCTCCCGCACTGATCGCGTATGCGGCCTCACCACCGGCCCCCACTTATGTGGTCAACGAGATTGTTGCGCTCTCAAAGCCAGCTCAGGCTTACCACATCGCCATTGCCTTTTCGGCACGCGACCCACCTAGTTGAATAAATACCGCAATGATTTAACCCATTTATTCACTAGGAGAACCCAATGAAAACGCGTTTTTTACCCAATGTTATCGCCATGGCTATCGCAACCGCGTCCACAGCCACATTTGCTGACGAAGCCAACTATCAGTCGTTCGATGCCCATGTGCACGGTGAAGTCACCGCAAGCCTTGCCCAAGACGGTGAGCGTGTGCTGATTGAACTGACCGCCCCCGGCCATGATGTGGTTGGTTTTGAGCACCACCCTAAAAACGCCAAGGATCAGCAAACGCTCGAAGATGCTTATACACTGCTGCGCGATGGCGGGAAACGCTTCCAGCTTGCTGAAGCGGCGAATTGCCAGCTGGTCGACGTCAAGGTAACGAGCAGCTTTGAAGACCATGACCACAAGCATGAGCATGAGCATGAGCATGAGCACAATAGCATTCACGGTGAAGATGGCGAAGATGGTCACGCAGGCCATGACGGTCGCGATGGCCGAGACGGCAAAGATGCTCATCATGAGGATCATGGTGACCACCATGATCACAGCCATCATGCGCATGAAGGCCATCATGATCACGACAAGCATGATGAGCACCATGACGATCATCATGGGCATGATCACGGTAACCACAACACCTTATCAGCGAACTACCAATTCGTTTGCCAAAACCCGCAAGCCTTCACCGAATTGCAAACTGATTGGTTTAGCCTATTCCCCAACACAGAAACCATGAAGATTCAGGCCTTTACTGATGACAAGGTCTGGGTTGAAACCTTGAATCGTGCCAAGTCGCACATCCAGTGGTAGTGAACAAGGAGGCGGGGCGCATCTAGCGCCCCTGTCAGGCATGATAACCATCGAACAACTACGTTTTACTTGGCCAGCTCAGCCGCAACCGATCTTAGATATCGAGAGCTTTGCGGTCGGTGAGGGCGAGCATGTATTTTTAAAAGGCCCCAGTGGCAGCGGGAAATCCACCCTGCTGAGCCTGATTGCAGGCATTCATACCCCACAATCGGGAACACTGACGGTCAATCATCAAGCGCTAACCGCACTGAATGATCGCCAACGGGATCAGTTCCGTGCTAACCATATTGGTTATATTTTTCAGCAGTTTAATCTGCTGCCCTATTTATCTGTGATTGATAATGTCACCGTCCCGCTGCGCTTTTCTCACACGCGGCGTCAGGCACTCAGCCAACCAGCACACCAAGAGGCGGCCAATTTACTCGATAAGCTTGGTCTTCCCGCGCACTGTTACCATCAGCCAGTCACTGCGCTAAGTATCGGCCAGCAACAGCGGGTCGCAGCGGCACGGGCATTAATTGGTGCGCCAGCATTAATTATCGCTGACGAGCCCACTTCTGCGCTTGATGCGGACACCCGCAATACCTTTATTCAATTGCTTCAAGACCGATGCCGAGAGGCCAATAGCAGCTTATTGTTTGTCAGCCATGACAGCCAATTAGCGCCCTTGTTTGACCGCGATGTCTCGCTTCTCGCGCTTAATCGCGCCATACATCGCGAGGAGGCCAACCAATGATTTCACTGTTAGGATTGGCAGGACAAAGCCTCAAGAATCGCCGCGCCACCGCCCTGCTTTCTTTGCTGACTGTCACCATCGCCGTAGTGCTCTTGCTCGGGGTGGAGAAGGTGCGCACCCAAGCTAAAGCCAGCTTTGCCAACACCATCTCCAACAACGATTTAATTGTCGGCGCCCGCTCCGGTCCCATTAACTTACTGCTCTATTCCGTGTTTCGTATTGGTAACGCCACCAACAATATCGGCTGGGACAGTTACCAGCGCCTTCGTGAGCATCCGGATGTGAGTTGGACCATCCCCATTTCACTGGGGGACTCTCACCGCGGCTTTCGCGTGGTCGGCACCACCAATGATTACTTCGACCATTATCAATATGGTCAAAAACAACCACTGGCCTTTCGCCAAGGCGGCCCATTTTCCGGCTTATTTGATACCGTGATCGGCGCCCAAGTGGCAAGAGAGCTGGGATACAAGATGGGCGATAGTCTGGTCATTGCCCATGGACTGGCCGACAAAGGCTTTAATCAGCATGACAACTTGCCCTTTACGGTCACTGGGATCTTGGCGCCCACTGGCACCCCCGTCGACCGTAGCGTACATGTGTCGCTTGAAGCCATCGAAGCGATTCATGTCGGCTGGGAAAGTGGCGCACGACTCGGCCAAGGCCTCACCCAAGCGCAAGCGCAACAACGCGAGCTACAACCAGAACAACTGACCGCGGTGATGGTGGGACTAAACAGCAAAATCAAAACCTTTGCCGTCCAGCGCTGGGTTAATACTTATCCACGCGAACCATTAACCGCCATTATGCCCGGTATTGCCTTGCACGAGCTGTGGGGCATGATGCGAGTTGGCGAACAAGCCCTGTTGGTGATCTCTGGCTTTGTGGCCGTCGCCGGGCTGTTGGGTATGCTCTCAAGCCTGCTCACTAGCTTGAACGAGCGTCGACGCGAAATGGCAATCTTACGTGCGATGGGCGCGCGTCCTTTACATATTATTTTGCTATTGGTCAGTGAGGCGGTCGCGATCACCGTCGCAGGGATCGTCTTTGGTGTGCTCCTGCTTTATGGTGGACTCGCTCTAGCACAGCCCTATATTCTCAGTGAATTTGGCTTATTCTTACCGCTCGACTGGCCGTCCTCTTATGAGCTTTCATTGATGGCTGGAGTGTTAGTCGCTGGCTTTATCGTGGGATTAATTCCGGCTTGGCGCGCCTACCGACAGGCGCTCGCCGATGGCATGACAATTAAGGTATAACAGATGAAAAAACGAATAATGCTCGGGCTTATCGCCTTACTGAGCGGTGTTTTGAGCTCGCCTACGTGGGCGAGCAATGAGCCACTCACGCTGGATTGGATTGATTTGGTGCCTGAGCACGAACGTGCTCAATTCGATAGTCGGGGCATGCCAGAAATTACTCACGATGGTGAAAACCCACAAAGCTTGGTTGGCTCAGTTCGCCCTGAGCTCAACAACAGCCAAGTCAAAATTCCCGGCTTTGTGATCCCTCTAGAAGGCGACGACAAAGTGGTAACGGAATTCCTACTGGTGCCCTTTCTTGGCGCCTGTATTCATGTTCCACCCCCGCCCCCCAATCAAATAATTTATGTAAAGTTTGCTGGCGGTGCGCCGATTCAACAGTTATGGGATGTGGTTTATGTCGAAGGCACGCTAAAAACCGAACATGTCAGCCATGACTTAGCAGAAGTGGGTTATGTGCTACAAGGTACACAATTAACTGACTACGACGACGGATAAATCCCTATCAATCAGTGAGCCCGATCGGCGCACACGATATTGTCAGGCAATATAATGAGACAAGATCGCCAGTGCGCCTATGTACACGGCAATCAACAGCAGATTGATGGGGTTGAGTTTTTGCTTACGCACACGCATCCCTACACTTGATTGTTAACGCTCATAATGTTAACAAATTTAATCTTTAATTAACATATTTGCCAGCATTAAATTTTGCTGACAATCAGTGTGAGACGCGCATGGCAGAGCAAGACAAACCTGTGGTCATCGATGCCCATCCCGATAAACGGCAGCATCAGGAACATAGTTATAAAGAAGACGCTGACCTACGTGGCAGTAAAGGGCGGCTAAAAGCGATTGCCAGTGAGTATCACGTCGATGCGCGTCTGCAAGAGGTCGAGCAGGAAGATCTCGCCCATCGCAGTGCCAATCGCCAACGTCATGTGATGCAAAAGCAGCAGGCCAATCTCGAAGCCATCATTGCTCTGACCTACGACCAGTGTCACAGCGAAACCGCCCATACCCCCGATCCTGACTGGTTAGTTCGCTTTTTCGATTTGGCCCGCAATATTCACGGCCATGCGATGCAGCAGCTGTGGGCGAAAATTCTCAAACAAGAAATGCAACGACCCGGCAGTACCTCGATTAAAGCCCTGACCATTCTCGAAACCATGACGCAACGTGAAGCGCAAGCACTGCAACGCGCTTGTGCATTGTCCAGCACCTTTGGGCAAGACAGCACCAAAAAGCTGGTGACCGGTTTTCGCCGCCGCCAAGGCTTGGTGCAACTGCTGCGCCCAGAGCCGCCCCATAAGCTCTCGCTGGGTCACTATCAACTGTCTTACACCGACTTAATGCTGTTGATGGACTTGGGGCTAATCCTGCGCACTGAGCTCGAATCCGGCGTGATTGAAATGCAACCGGCCATGCCGTTTAAACTGCAAGACACCCAATACATGCTTACTCCGCTCCACAAAGGGATGCGTCTTTATTACTACCGCTTTAGCCCCACCGGCCATGAGCTAGCAAAACTGGTCGGTAAACGCGTGCATCCCGATTATCACCACGCCATTTGTGAGTTGCTCGCAGAAGGCTTTGAGATGCACAGCGATTTGGGTGATACAGTCAATACCCACGCTTAATCCGACGAGCGCAACACTCGGCGCTCACGCAGTACGCGAAGACAGGTCGCCACATGCTCGGCGACGCTGTGATCACCGGTCAAATGGACCGCCGGCGTTTGCGGTGGCTCATAGTCTGACGATATGCCAGTAAAAGCAGGGATCTCGCCGGCACGCGCCTTTTTGTAAAGCCCTTTGGGGTCGCGCTGCTCACACACTGCCAGCGGCGTATCAACAAAGACTTCGATAAATTGCCCCTCTGGCAAACGCTCGCGCACCATCTCTCTCTCCGCGCGAAACGGTGAGATAAAGGCACTCAAGACAATCAGGCCAGCATCGGTCATCAACTTGGCCACTTCACCAATCCGGCGAATATTCTCGCGCCTGTCTTGATCGGAAAATCCCAGATCGCGACATAAGCCATGACGAATATTATCGCCATCCAGCAAATAGGTATGGTGCCCTTCGGCCACCAAGGCCGCCTCTAGCGCGCCCGCGATGGTCGATTTGCCCGAGCCAGACAAGCCGGTAAACCAAAGCACCACGGGTTGCTGCTGTTTTTGTTCGCTGCGCTGGGCTTGATCAACATGATGCTGATGCCAAACCACATTGGGATCGGTTGGCGCAGATACAGTGTCAGTCATGAAAGTCTCCGCAATTTCGTTGGCCACGCCATGATTAAGAGGCCACCGGCGTTAAAGGAAAAACAATCGGTAACAGGGTGAGCACCACCGCGGAATACACCACAGATAACGGTAATCCCAGACGCAAATAATCACGCAGCTGGTAATTGCCCACGCTGTATACCAATAAATTGGTTTGATACCCATAAGGGGAAATAAAACTGGCACTGGCGCCAAACAGCACCGCCATCACAAAAGGCATAGGCTCAACCCCATACCCTAGCGCGAAGCTATAGCCCAGCGGGAAAGCCAGCGCCGCCGCGGCATTATTGGTGATAAGCTCGGTTAGCAACAAAGTCAGCAAGTACACGGCCACCAGCGCGCCTATCGCGCCCCCTGCGCTAAAGGTCGCCATAAACCAATCACTAAAGCGTGCTGAAAGCCCTGACGCCAACATCAGTTGTGCCAATGTCAGCGCCGCGCCGACAATCACCACCACTTCAACCGGAAATCGGCGTTGTAAATCGTGCAAGGAGATAATGCCGCTGACCAGCAACACCACCAAATAAGCGGCTAAGCCATTAAGCAGCGGAATCGGGGTCAGCAAGGCCGCGCCAATCACCGCGACAAATCCCGCCAGTACCGCAACGCTTTTCCGCTCGGAAAGACGAGTACTGGCTTCCAAACCATTAAAGAGCACGAATTCACGCCGCAACGCTTGGCTGTCTTGGCGAAAGGTTTTGCCCGGCACCAACACCAACGTATCGCCGGCATGTAAAGGAATATTGCCCAGTCCCCCGTCGAGTTTTTCATGGCCGCGGCGAATGGCGACCACCACGGCATCAAAAGTCTCTCGAAATCGGGCAGCTTTGAGGGTTTTGCCACAAATACTGGCGCTGTGGCTCACCACCACCTCAATCAAATTTTGCCCATCAATGTGATGCTGGCCGAACAAGGTCAGGCCCGGGATCTCTTGTAAGGTCGCGACACTTTCCACATCGCCAGCAAACTGCAACTTGTCACCGGCCAATAACGGCGTATCCGGACACACAGGCGCAATGACGCCGTCTTGACGATGAATTTCGGCCAAGTACAAACGGCGTAGTGCCCGCAAGCCATTGTCTGCCACACTGCGACCGCATAAGGGTGAGTCGGCGGCTAACCGTGCTTCAAGCACATACGGCAAGCTCTCTTCTTGTTCACCATCATGGCGTGGCAACCGATAGCTAAACGGAATTAATACCAATAGCCCTGCCACCAATGCAGCTGCACCAATGACCGTTGGGGTGAAAAAGCCCAAACTGGGTAAACCCGCCCGCTCAACAAAGCTGTTCACAATGAGATTGGTGGACGTGCCAATCAGCGTTAGGGTGCCGCCGAGAATGGCGCTATATGACAATGGGATCAAAAGCTGCGAGGGTGAGTGACGTCGGTTGCGCTTGATCGCGCCAATCATCGACACCACCACGGCGGTGTTATTGACCAGCGCCGATAGCAGCGCGCTCGATATGCCTAATTTGGCAATCACGGTGGGGAGTGTGCCGTGCGACGCCTGCTGCGCAACCCAGCTGGTTAAATGGGTTTTCTCTAACGCACAAGAAACCAAAATCAGCAATACCAAGGTCAGCAGTGATGGCGCGGTAAAGTTCGCCGTCAGCGCTTCAACCGAGGTGAGCCCGGTTTGGAACGCCACAAACGCCGCCCCCGCAAACAAGAGTACAGGCTTTATGCGGGTGAGCACCAAGCCGGCGACAATCGCCACCAGCAAGGTGAGTACCGTGGTTTCCTGCCAACTCATCGTTTATCCCAGTTGACGCAGATCCCGCGCTTGCCAATGCGGAAAGTGCTTGCGGATCAGCTGGTTTAACTCAAGCTCAAACGCTGAGAACGACGAGGTGGTTTGTGGCTGAGCCTCAGTCACATGACGGATCATGCCCGCGCCAACCGTCACATTGGTGAGACGATCAATCAGGATAAAGCCACCGGTATTCGGGCTATCGTGATAGGTATCCAGCGGCACCGCTTCGCTCAGGGTCAAGGTGCAACGACCAATGCCATTGAGCGGCAAGGTGTCTGCGTCATGGGTGTTAAGCGTATTCACATCCACCCCATAGGACAGTGACTCAACCTGCGCCGAGGTTTTCTTGCTGGCCAACTTAATGTCGTATTCGCGCCCCGGTGCCAGCGGGGTTTGTGTCATCCACACCACGTCGGCGTCAAATCGTTGCCCCACCGCCACGTCATCATCCGCTCGTACCAAGAGATCGCCACGCGAGATATCAATTTCTCTATCTAAAGTGAGAGTGACCGCTTGACCGCTAAAGGCAAATTCACGATCACCGTCAAAGGTGACGATGCGCGCGACCTTCGCGGTAAGCCCAGAAGGGAGTACCTTAACTTCATCGCCCACATGTAACTCGCCACTGGCAAGGGTGCCCGCGTAACCGCGAAAGTTCAGATCCGGTCGATTGACATACTGCACCGGAAAACGGAACGCGCCCGTCCCGCGCGATTTTTCAATGTCGATGGCTTCTAGCTGGCTGAGTAGCGGCTCGCCTTGATACCACGCCATCGCGTCACTGGCATTGACCACGTTGTCGCCTTCCAGTGCCGACAAGGGCACCATAGACACTGACAAGCCGGGGTTGAGCTGATCGGCAAACGCCAGATACTGCTCTTGGATTTCATCAAACCGAGCTTGGCTATATTCCACCAAGTCCATTTTGTTCACCGCTACCACAAAATGCTGAATACCCAGCAAGTTAGCGATGTATGAATGGCGACGAGTCTGATCCAAGATGCCGTGGCGCGCGTCGATTAAGATCACCGCCACATCACAGGTCGACGCACCGGTGGCCATATTCCGGGTGTACTGCTCATGGCCGGGGGTATCGGCGATGATAAACTTGCGCTTGGAGGTGGAGAAATAGCGATACGCCACATCAATGGTGATCCCCTGCTCGCGCTCGGCTTGTAGGCCGTCTACCAATAGCGCCAGATCCGGTTTCTCGCCCGTGGTGCCAACACGCTGGCTATCGGCATGAACAGCAGCCAGCTGATCTTCATAAATCTGCTGTGAGTCGTGCAGCAAGCGGCCAATCAAAGTCGACTTACCATCATCGACAGAGCCACAGGTCAAAAAGCGCAATAAACTTTTGTGTTGGTGCTGTTGCAGATAACCCTCAATACCCAGATCGGCCACCTGTTGTTGAATTGCTGGATTCATGACTGCTCCTTAGAAATAACCCTGACGCTTTTTGCGCTCCATGGATCCGGACTGATCGTGGTCGATCGCCCGCCCTTGGCGTTCACTTGAGGTAGCGACCAACATCTCTTCGATAATCTCGGGCAAGGTGGTCGCGGTAGAT
Organism: Salinivibrio sp. PR932; assembly: GCF_001996125.1. Lineage (NCBI taxonomy): Bacteria > Pseudomonadati > Pseudomonadota > Gammaproteobacteria > Vibrionales > Vibrionaceae > Salinivibrio > Salinivibrio sp. PR932. The sequence goes on from NZ_MUFM01000012.1 coordinate 70,674, forward strand.
TCAATCGCCCCGGTGAGCGGGTAACAGCCTAGGGTGCGAAAACGCACCGATTTATGGGTCACGGTTTCGTTGGGCCCAATCGGCATCCGCGCATCATCCACCATGTACAAGGTGCCATCACGCTCTACCACTGGGCGCTCGGCCGCTAAATAAAGCGGAACAATGTCGATATTTTCCAGATAGATGTATTGCCAGATATCGAGCTCAGTCCAGTTAGAGAGCGGAAAGACGCGAATACTCTCGCCCGGGTTCACTTGACCGTTATAGTTGCGCCACAGCTCTGGCCGTTGGTTTTTGGGATCCCAGCGATGGTTCTTATCACGGAACGAATAGACACGCTCTTTGGCGCGGGATTTTTCTTCATCCCGACGCGCGCCGCCAAACGCCGCATCAAACTTGTGCTGATCCAGCGCCTGCTTCAGCGCTTGGGTTTTCATGATATCGGTGTGCTTGTCGGAGCCGTGATCAAAAGGATTGATCCCCTGAGCCATCCCTTCTGGGTTTTTGTGCACAATCAGATCTAGCCCGAGCTCTTTAGCGGTGCGATCGCGAAAGGCAATCATGTCGCGAAACTTCCAGTCGGTATCGACATGCAGCAGCGGAAACGGGATCTTTCCAGGGTAAAAAGCTTTGCGCGCCAAATGCAGCATCACTGACGAGTCTTTGCCAATCGAATACAGCATCACGGGGTTATCAAACTCCGCCGCGACTTCCCGCAGTATATGAATGCTCTCGGCTTCTAACTGCTGGAGGTGAGTGAGTGTTTTTGCATCCATCCTAACTATCCTTTAAGCGAAGTTAACCACAGCGGTGGGGGATTGCGTGGGGTCGGCATCGCTTACCGCGCGCCCCTCGCCAAACCATGTCAGCTGACCGGCGAGTGCCGCCACTTCGCCCACCACGATCAGCGCGGGCGACGCAGCTTGTTCCGCCAGCGACGGTAAATTGTTGAGTTGACCGGTAAAGACTTTCTGCTCCGGACGCGTGCCGTTTTCAATCACCGCCACAGGGGTGTCCGGCGATCGGCCGTGAACAATCAGTTGGCTTTGAATATGGGCAGATTTCATCAAGCCCATATAAATCACCAAGGTCTGACGCGGGCGTGCTAACGTCGCCCACTCCAAGGTGTCTTGTTCTTTTTTCAAATGACCGGTAATAAACAGTGCGGTCTGGGCATGATCACGATGGGTGAGCGGAATACCGGCATAGGCCGTCGCCCCCGCCGCCGCAGTGATCCCGGGCACCACTTGAAACGAGACACCGGCATTGGCAAGGGTTTGTAATTCCTCACCACCACGGCCAAACATAAAAGGATCGCCCCCTTTTAAGCGCACCACCCGTTTTCCGGCTTGAGCATGCTCGACCAACAGACGATTAATGTCGTCTTGGCTCACACTGTGGTAGCTCGCCCGTTTGCCCACACAAATCAGCTCCGCATCTCGGCGGCACAGCTCCATAATCGGTTCAGCCACCAAGTAGTCGTAAAGCACTACATCGGCTTGCTGCATCAACTGCAACGCGCGCAAGGTCAATAACCCAGGATCCCCCGGCCCGGCACCAATCAACGCCACTTCGCCTTGGGTGGTGATTTGTCCACTAAGCTGTTCCAGCGCTTGCTCGGCTTGCTGGTGTTTGCCTGCCGCGACTAAATCGGCAAACCGCCCACTAAAAGCGGCCTCCCAGAATTTGCGCCGGCCCGTTAAGGTCGGAATACGCGTTTTCAGTTTGTCGCGAAACGCACCCGCCATTGCCGCCATTTTGCCGATATGTTGCGGCACTAGGGTTTCAATTTTTTCTCGTAACATCCGCGCCAATACCGGCGCTTTGCCGCCCGATGAGATGGCAATAATGATGGGAGAGCGATCAACCAAAGAAGGGACAATAAAGCTGCATTTAGGGGTATCATCAACGACATTGACTAAGATATTACGGCTATCAGCGGCAGTGGAGACCAGCTCATTGACGAGGGCGTTGTCAGTCGCCGCAATCGCCAGCATCTTTCCGTCCAGATGATCGGGACGAAACGCCTCACGCAATACCGTCAGCTTTCCTTGCGCTTTCGCCTCCGCAATTTCACGGTCGACGTCAGGGGCAACCACAGTGACGGCCGCACCTACCTTGAGCAACATGCGCGTTTTGCGCCATGCGACTTCGCCGCCACCTACCACGAGGCAAGGACGATGTTTAAGCTGAGCAAAGAGGGGGAGATAATCCATGATCGCGCATTCCCTTGATGACAATGCAGCCACTATATCGCCCAGCAACTATTACCTGAAATTCTATAAATTCATTTTTTATTCTCTTTTGTGATTAAAAGTCGTGTATTTATCCGCTGAAAATCCTCACGTCCATCTACCACGCAATGATGACGGTCTCAAAATGCCGCTTTCATCAACACTCAATTCCGACAAAATGACAGAAGCCGATCAAGGCCACAGCTTTTGTCATAATGTAAGTTGCATAATGGCGCCGCTTGATACCTGACGCACACTTTTTTACTGGAGATTTTATTATGCGTTTGATGCCTTCTGCGGTCGCTACAGCGGTAGTTGCCGGTCTGCTTGCTGCCTCTGGCAGTGCCTTTGCCGATACCGTTAACCTACGTGTGATTGAAACCACCGACATTCACACCAACGTGATGGACTACGACTACTACAAAAACAAGCCCTCGCAAAAAATCGGCTTGGTCCGCGCCGCCACTGTGGTGAAACAAGCACGTGATGAGGCAAAAAATGCCCTTTTGGTCGATAATGGCGACCTGTTGCAAGGCAGCCCGATGGGCGATTACATGGCCAGCAAAGGTATCAAACCCGGTGAAGTGCATCCGGTATATAAAGCGATGAACTTGCTCGATTATGAAGTGGGCAACATTGGCAACCATGAGTTCAACTACGGCTTAGCGTTCTTAAAAGAGTCGATTAATGACGCCAACTTCCCGTATATCAACGCCAACGTGTTTGATGCAGAGACTGGCGAGCACTACTTTGACCCGTATTTAATTAAAGAATACCAACTCAAAGATGAAGACGGTGACAGCCATACCATCAAAGTCGGTTACATTGGCTTTGTCCCGCCGCAGATCATGACTTGGGATAAAGCGAACCTTGAAGGCAAAGTGATTGCCAAAGACATTAAGCAAACCGCTGAAAAACTTGTCCCAGAAATGAAAGCCAAGGGCGCGGACGTAGTAGTGGCCATTCCACACTCTGGCGTCTCTCAAGCACCGTATAAAGCGATGGCTGAAGACTCTGTCTATTACCTATCAGAAGTCGATGGCATTGACGCGATTGCCTTTGGTCACTCACACGCGGTATTCCCAAGCGATGATTTTGCTAATATTCCCGGTGCCGATATTGAAAAGGGCACCATCAATGGCGTGGCCAGTGTGATGGCCGGTCGCTGGGGCAGCCATGTTGGCGTGATAGATTTGAAGCTCGAGCAAGTCGATGGCCAGTGGCAAGTGGTGGATAGTGAAGCGCATGCTCGCCCTATCTTTGACCGGGCCAGCGGCAAAGCGTTGGTCGATGCCGATAAAGCCCTGCTCAAAGCCGTTGAAAAAGATCACAATGCCACTCGTGAGTTCGTTAATCAGCCAATTGGCCAAGCCAATGATGTGATGTACTCCTATTTGGCATTGCTCCAAGATGACCCCACCGTACAGATTGTTAACTTGGCACAGCAAGACTATGTCGAGCGTATGATCCAAGGCGATCCCGACTTAGCAGAGCTACCGGTACTGTCTGCTGCCGCGCCTTTTAAGGCCGGTGGTCGCAAAAACGATCCGAGCAACTTTACCGAAGTAGAAGCCGGCCAACTGACGTTCCGTAACGCCGCCGATCTTTACCTGTACCCAAATACCTTGGTCGCACTGAAAGTATCTGGCGCCGAACTCACCCAATGGCTGGAATGCAGCGCCGGTCAATTTAACCAAATCGACCCCAATGCGAAGCAGCCTCAGACGCTAGTGAACTGGGACGGATTCCGTACTTACAACTTTGATGTGATTGACGGGGTAGAGTATCAAATTGATATCACTCAACCCGCGCGTTACGACGGCGATTGTAATGAAGTGAATCCAGACGCATCACGCATCGTCAATCTCACCTATCAAGGCAAACCGGTTGACCCTGAGCAAACCTTCTTGGTCGCCACCAACAACTATCGCGCTTATGGCGCGAAGTTCCCGGGCACCGGCAGCGATCATATTGCCTTTGCCGCGCCGGATGAAAACCGCACCGTGGTCGCCAACTACATCAGCCGCGTGAGTGATGAAAAAGGCCAAGTCACGGTGAGTGCTGACAACAACTGGTCCATTGCCCCAATAAAAGGCGATGCCATCGTGCACTTTGAAACCTCACCCAGCGAGAAAGCCGCGCAATTTATTGAGCAAAAAGGCCGCTGGGCAATGACGAAAGCCGGTAAAGATGACGTTGGCTTCGCGGTCTATCGCGTCGATTTAAGCCAACCTCGCCAATAAATAGCCTGCACAATAAATAGGCTTTGAATACCGCAGCTTGTCTGCGGTATTTTTTATCTTTAATCAGGAGGACGTCGTATGGAATGGCAACGGGCAACCTTTGACACACTAGATACGCGCACTTTATTCACATTGATGAAATTGCGTGTCGATGTGTTTGTGGTCGAGCAGGCGTGTGCTTATCCAGAACTAGACGCACATGATACCGCACCAGACACCGTGCATTTACTGGGCTGGCTGAATGGCGAGCTAGCCGCTTATGCCCGTATTCTTGCACCGGGCGCGAGTTACGCTGGAAGCAGCATTGGCCGCGTGATCATTGCCCCCGCACATCGCAGCGGACAATGGGGGCATCAGCTCATCCGCCAAGCCGTTCAACTATGCCAACAGCAATGGCCCGCACAAAACATCGAAATAGGCGCTCAAGCTCACCTACAACACTTTTACCAAAAGCATGGTTTTGTGGCCTTTTCCGAGCCCTATCTGGAAGACGGGATCCCACATATTGATATGCGCCTTTCCACTCCATAAAAAAATCCCGCGACAGTGCGCGGGATTTTATGTCTAGGCAAATAACAAGCTTGTTGAGTTCAGCTGTTTCTTTGCGAGCGTCCGTGGCGTTACTTGGTCAAACGGAAACGCTGCATGGTGCTTTGCAGTGAGTGCGCCAACTGGCTGAGCTCGCTACACGCTTGCGCGGTTTGATCCGCACCGCCCGCCACTTCTTGTGACGAATCGTTGATGCGCTCAATGTTGCGGCTTAGCTCATCGGCAACCGAGTCTTGCTCACCACAAGCACTCGCAATCTGCATGCCCATATCGGCAATGTTCTCAACCGATGTTTCGATGCCACGGATCAATTGCTGCGCTTGGCTACCTTGCTCCACACACTGCTCGATACTCTCACGGCTTTGAGTGGTGGCATCGCGCGCTTGGGTCGCGAATTGCTGGAGCTTCTCGATAATTTCAGTAATTTCACCCGTCGAGTCTTGGGTACGGCCGGCCAGTGTGCGGACTTCATCGGCTACCACCGCAAAGCCGCGGCCAGACTCACCGGCACGCGCCGCTTCGATCGCCGCATTCAGTGCCAACAGGTTAGTTTGCTCGGCGATATCACGAATAACATCCACCACAACGTTGATTTGCTTCGACTGCTGGTCCAGCTCGTTGACTGTGTCACCCGTTTTACGCATGTCTTCTGCCACTTTGGTGATAGCTCCCACCATGCTATCGACATCACGCCCACCGAGGCGTGCCTGCTCACTGGCTTCGTTAGCCGCGGTCGACGAGCTTTCGGTATTCTGCGCAACATCCGCGACAGTGGCTTTCATTTGCGCCATCGCAGTGGCAACTTGCGAAATCTCATGTTGCTGACTTTGCATGCCGCTTGAAGTTTGGCTAGACACCGCGCTGACTTCTTCGACCGCACTGCTTAGCTGGGTCACCGCGGCAATCACTTCTTCAATCAAGCTACGCAAGCTATCTTGCATGGCGATGCTCGAATCTGCCAACTGCCCCATTTCATCGTTACCGATTTGGCTACGATCTAACTGGTAAGTCAGGTCGCCCTTGGCAATCGCAGAGGATTGTTCCATCACCAAACGGAGTGGATTAATAATCGCGCGGGTGAACACCACCGCAACCACAATCATAAAGGCGATTACTGCGAACAGTACGCCGATAATGGTCATACTCACTGTCGACACTTGATTAAGCATAGAAGTGCGGTTTGAGGTGATAAAGCCTTGCGTTAACTTTGACATCTCTTTCAGCGCAGCATCTAGCTTTAAGAAGGTGTTAAATGAGTTTGATAGAATGCTTTGTGCCTCTGACAACTGACCATTTTCAACGAGAGACGGGAAGTTTTTCAGCTCTTCGTTGTATTTAGCCCAGTTATTTTGAATTCGAGTAAAGATGGCTCTTTCATTGTCGTACCAAAGCGTCTGTTCGTAGGCATCAAGATCTTGACTGTATTGACGTTTCATCGCTTGCAAGTCATTGGCAATCTCGCGACGTCGAGTCATATCATCGAAAGTTAGAACGGCGTACTGGTCTTGACGAATACGAACAATTTCTTCACTTAAACGCTCAAGCTCTAATACCGCAGGTAGGGTATCGTCAGTAAAGTTCAGCATATTATCGCGCATGCCGCTCACTTGGGTAAAAATGTAAAACCCAAAGATCGCGACGGCGATACCAATCAGGGAAAAAGCCGCAGTAAACTTTTTACCAATAGATAAATTCTTCAACATGGAAAAGCGAGTCCTCAACAGATTTATGGTTAGCGTGTCAATGCCTGGACATCCATGTTGAGGCGGCTTGCGTGTATCCCCTACACAGCCGGCGCGAATACTAGCACAAAAATTCACCAAAGTGTGACATAAAACTCATTATTTTCTGAAAAAGTATGTCATGCACGCTGGTCAAATTCGCAGGCACGGTCGCGTAATTTAGCGAATAATCGCTAAAAACCTCCAAATCACAGCATAAACCCAGCCATATTGACTGATTTATTAAAAAGTAGATGAAAAAAACACCAACGGCGAATTTATCGGCACGGGAGTTTAAAAAACAAACAAGAAGGAAAGCGTAGGCACGGTGACTCCGTGCCTGAAAAGAAAGACTAGCGTTGGCGCGCAAAGCCTCCATCCGATAAACGGAAATATAATACGGACTGACCTGCCTGCGTTTCCACTTGAAGAATGTCGAGCGCGCCACTGTCGGTGCGCTTAAACCGAATCCATTGACCCGGCTGGATACGGCTAATGGGTTTTCCTTCCCCTTCGATATTAGCAATCGCGTAAAGATCGGTCAGCGCCAAGTCATTATCGCGAAACACCTTAGCAAGCGTATCTCCTTGCTCAATTTGGTGACTGACCCAGTCACTTTCCGGCGTGGAAGGTTGTGATGCCTCCGGCTGTGGGCTGTCTGTTGACGTAGCACTGCGTTTGGGTTGTGCTTGAGTATCAATCGCCACAGAGCGCCGCTCCTGAGGCTGCGCAGTCGTTTCAGTCGAGGACGGTGCGGGCAATAGACTTAGTACCAACACCAAAGGGACCAACACCATTAATAATCGTTGGTGCAAGCGAGGTAGACGCAGCCAAGCGTGGCGTATTGTGCGTATCCATGCCATGTCTTGCCACTGCCCTTTCCTATCGGATGAAGAAGCGAGCATTCGTCCCCATCTCACGCACCAATCTTTAAATTGTGTACGCATTGCTGTTAACTTCATTGCCACTCCGCGCATATTTTGATGTTTTACCCTCATATTGGACGCCTTTTGCGTACAAAAGTTTACCCACGAAACCATCACCTGTTATCCTTTCACACTTTATTCACGCAAAAAAGAGAGACGTTATGTCTGACGTACAACTAGAAACCGTCGAGCAAAAAGCAAGCTATGGCATCGGCCTACAAATGGGTCAACAACTGGCAGGCAGTGGCCTTGAAGGCCTACAAGTCGATGCGATTGCTAAAGGCATCAGCACGGCACTGGCTGGCGAAATGCCAGAAATCGAAATTGACGACATCAATAACGCCCTGCGCGAGCTTCACACAAAAGCAGAAGAAGTTCGTCAAGAAGCTGCAAAAGCACAAGCGGCTGAAGGCGATGCCTTCTTAGCGGATAACGCAAAGCGTGATGAAGTGACCGTGACCGAATCTGGCCTCCAGTACGAAGTACTAGTAAAAGGCGACGGTGATATCCCAACCAGCGATAAACAAGTACGTGTTCACTATCACGGTCAATTGATCGATGGCACTGTGTTTGATAGCTCAGTAACGCGTGGCGAACCTGTTGAGTTCCCTGTGACTGGCGTGATCAAAGGCTGGGTTGAAGCTCTACAAATGATGCCTGTAGGCTCAAAGTGGAAACTCTACATCCCACAAGACCTTGCCTACGGTGAGCGTGGTGCTGGCGCCGCTATCCCACCATTTGCGGCACTGGTATTTGAAGTCGAGCTGCTAGATATCCTGTAAGGATAAGGCGGTTTCTATTGCAAAGCGATGCCTCTGGCATCGCTTTTTTATTGGCGTTGGCAAAGTCGCGATGTAGCGATCCCATCTGGATATTGCGCTTCACGGTAACCATATTTTTTTACCTGCTCTAACATCTGCGGGCTCCCCATATACTTGGCTTGCACCTCATCAAATCTCTCCACAAACGCATTATCTTCTTTACGAAAACCAATACCGATATAGTGCCCTGTTTGGCTCGTCGCTCTCGCCGGATCACTCACAGAGATACTATCGGGCGCCTGTTTAGCCAGGTATAACGCCGTGAAATACGGTACCGCCCCTACCTCAGCACGCCCCTCTTTCACGGCGGAAAGAATTTCAGTCGGTCCGGGGACTTGAATAATCAAAGACTCACTGAGTCCTGCATCACGCGCCGAAGTGACCATGTTGTATCCCACTCCTGTCACCAAACGCGCGCTTTCACGCACAACGTCAGGATAGTCATGAATATCTTTGGGGTTACCTTTCGGCACAATAAAAGCGTCGCGAAAGCGCCCAATGGGTTCAGAGAATGCAATTTTCTGACAACGACTGCCAAGAATATACATCCCGCCGGTGATGATATCGAATCGCTTCGCGCGCAAACCGGGAATTAATCCGCCCCATTCAGTGAAAACAGGCTCGATCTGACTGATCCCCATGCGCTTCAAGATATCGATGGTATAGTCATTAATCAGCCCAGTGGGTTTACCATCACTGTCCAAGTAAGCCCAAGGTTTCTCATTCGCAAACCCTAACCGCACAGGTTTCCCCGCTTCGATACGTGCGTTTAACGTCTCTGCCGACACAGTGCTAATCAAAAGCAGACTGGCGATGATAATGACAATTTGGCGCATGGTGCGTCCTTGAGACCCTTCACGGTCAATCAGTGATGATTTGATGTTAGCGAAAACCTACTTTCTGCCTTAAAAACTAAGCACACAATAGCTAAAAATGCCACCCCACCTGTCCCACGATTGCGACAAAACGGCGCAGGCTCACAACATGAATTCGGGATATAAAAAAGCCCGACTCGGGCCGGGCTTGGGTAAGATTATTGCACGTACTCACGTGGGTTGACTGCGCCCCACCAGCTGTAGATTTCTGGGAAGATCACATCCGCGTTGCTTTCGTACTCCACCGCCCCAATAGTTTCATCACCTTGCTGGCCGAATAGCACCACTTCATCATTAGGTGTCACTTGATCAGCAATATCAGTGACATCCACCATAATGGTGTTCATCGATGAAACACCAACCACAGGCACGCGATGGCCTTTGATCAACACATCGGCATTGTTCCCCATTTTACGCGGGAACCCATCTGAGTAGCCGACCGGCAAATTGGCAAGAATAGAATCACGCTCGACCGTATAAGTGCTGTCATACCCCACGGTACTGCCTGCCGGTAAGTGATGCAAAGACGCAACCTTGGTCTTAAAACTCATGATCGGCGGGAATTCGCGATTGGTTGGTTGATCGCCGTAAAGCACACCACCGGGACGAACCATATCGAAATGGCCTTCTGGCACGTTCAAGGTCACGAAAGAGTTGGCTGCATGGATCAGCACGTCTTCACGGTTTAAGTTGGCCTGTTCAATCAACCAATCGCTGTTGGACTTAAACTGCCCCAGCTTACTACGCACGTACTTGGCACTGTAATTTGGGAAGTGCGTCATTATACCAACCACGTTGAATCTCGGATCAGTCGCAATCTCCATCGCAAGTTGCTTGCCATACTCCGATTCCATCTCGATGCCGTTTCGACCCATGCCTCCGGCGTTAAAAGCCATATGTACAGGGATGACAATGTCGTGCTTGTCGGCAAGTTCACGCATTTGTTCTGCTTGCTCGGCCGAGCCTACAAGCTCCTGCATGTTTAACGCCAAACCACTTTCCATTTCTTGTAATGTGGCAGTCCGTACTCGCATGATCTCACCGGTGAAGCCGCCTTCACGTAGCGTGCGCGCTTCCTCGTTACTGGCAATACCCACGCAATCAATGCCATTAGCGATAACCACAGGTAGGAGACCCGCAATTCCATTGCCATACGCATCTGCCTTCATCACCACACACATTTTGGTGCCATCAGAAAGCTGTTGCTGAACACGTTGAATATTGTCATTAAAAGTGGCGGTGTTCACTTCCAGCCAACCATTGCCATGGCCCATATAACGCGAGCTGCTGGTGTCTGTGGTCGGTGTGGTTGACGAGGAATAATCAAGAAAGGCTGGTGCGCCAACCGCAACGACACCCGCTACGGCAAGGGCGACTAAAGAGAGTTTTTTGTTCATAAGCTTCACTGTTTGTCACGTGGATTCGGCGTCCGTGACGTGTGTGGAGGGACATAATCCTTCCTTCGCTTCCTGATTGCGCGCGCAATTTATATCACAGAAAGCATCACGGTTGATGGATAACTCAATAAAAAAGATAGACAAACACCGTCGTTTGAACAAAAAAAAGCGCCACTTTAATTCGTGACGCCTGTAAGTGACGCCTGTAAGTGACGCCTGTCAGTCACACAGAGCAATACGGCTAAATACCTGCCCCGTCGTTGACATCATCTTCGTGCAGACCACATTCTCGTTTCAGACCGAAAAAGCGGGTTTGCTCCTCGCTCATGCCGGGCTCTAACCGCTGAGTGGTATGCACATCACCCACGGAGACATAACCTTGCTCCCACAAAGGATGGTAAGGCAAGTCATGCTCGGTCAAATAAGCGTGTACCTGTTTATTGCTCCAATCCACCACGGGCAAAAACTTAAATACACCGTGCTGCACGCTTAAAATGGGTAAATGCGCACGCGATTGCGATTGTCCGTGACGCAACCCTGAGAACCATGTACCGGCATTAAGCTCGGTCAATGCTCGCTTCATCGGCGCCACTTTATTGATCTGGTTATAGCGAGTGATCCCCTCAACCCCCTGCTCCCACAATTTGCCATAGCGGGCTTCTTGCCATGCTGGGCTCAATTCAGAACGGTAGACGTTGAGATTGAGCTTTAAACGCGCCTGCAGGTGATCAATAAATTGGTAGGTTTCTTGGAATAAGTAGCCGGTGTCGGTCAGGATCACCGGAATGTCCGGCTTCACCTGACTGACCATATGCAGCATCAATGCCGCTTGTATCCCGAAGCTGGAGGACAGCACAAACTGTCCGTCCAGATGTTCCAACGCCCAGCGAATGCGCTGCTGCGCGGTGTACTGCTCGAGCTCAGCGTTAATTTCAGCCAGCGCAAGCGTCTGCTGACTTTTATTCATCGCCACCAGATCGGCGCGGTTCAGTGCAGAATAAGCCGTATCAGGCATAAAAGTCCCTCTTCGATACATGCACAGGTGCAATCACGTCGGTACGAATCAAGAAGTCACCAAAATGCTCGCCTTCTTGACGTTCTCGCGCCCAGCGGCCAATCAAGGTATCTAACTCGGCCAAGATTTCTTGGTCGGTGATATTTTCTTTGTACATTTTGGGAATACGTGTGCCTTCCCAGTTACCTCCCAAGTGCAGGTTATAGCGGCCGGGCGCTTTGCCAACTAACCCTACTTCCGACAACATGGCGCGACCACAACCGTTCGGGCAACCGGTGACACGCAGGACAATCGGATCATCTTGCACTTGATGCTTTTGCTGAATTTTCTCTACTTGCGTAACAAAATCCGGCAAAAAGCGCTCCGCTTCGGCCATCGCCAGCGGACAGGTTGGGAAAGAAACACAGGCCATCGAATTGGTGCGCTGTACACTGTACGCATCATCAATCAGACGGTAGCGGCGAGCGAGCGCTTCTATTTGGTCTTTTTGCGCTTCAGGGATCCCAGCAATAATCAAATTCTGGTTGGCTGTCATCCGAAAGTCGCCTTGGTGCACCTTAGCAATCTCAGCCATCCCGGTTTTCAGCGGCTTTTCTGGCGTATCACGTAAACGGCCATTTTCAATAAACAGCGCCAAATGGTATTTACCATCAATGCCTTTGGTCCAGCCTAGACGATCGCCACGCCCAGTAAAGGTATAAGGCCGGCTGGGTGCAAAGCTGACGCCAGCACGCTTTTCCACTTCCGCTTTAAACGTCTCAACGCCGACTCGGTCAAGGGTATACTTGGTTTTGGCATTTTTACGATTCGAGCGGTTCCCCCAGTCTCGTTGGGTCGTCACCACTGCCTCTGCAATCTTCAGCGTATGCTCAAGAGGGATAAAACCGAAATCATCCGCACGACGTGGATAGGTACTGGTGTCACCATGGGTCATGGCAAGCCCGCCGCCGACGAGTACATTGAATCCAACCAGTTGGCCCTTCTCGGCAATGGCAACAAAGTTCAGGTCATTGGCGTGCACATCCACATCATTTTGCGGGGGGATCACCACGGTGGTCTTAAATTTACGCGGCAGATAACGCTTACCTAAAATCGGCTCATCATCTTGCTTACCTTCCACTTTTTCACCATCCAGCCAAATTTCCGCGTAAGCGCGTGTTTTAGGCAGTAAATGTTCACTGATCCGCTTAGCCCAATCGTACGCTTGCTGATGAAGTTCAGACTCAACAGGGTTCGAAGTACACAGGACGTTACGGTTTACATCCCCCGCGGTGGCAATCGCATCAATCCCATATTTGTTCAAGGTTTGATGCATCATTTTGATGTTGGGTTTCAATACACCATGAAACTGGAACGTTTGACGGGTGGTCAAACGGATACTGCCGTACAGGGTATTTTCTTTGGCAAATCGGTCGATAGCCAGCCACTGCTCGGGCGAGATGATCCCGCCCGGCATTCGGGCACGCAACATCACATTGTGTAACGGCTCAAGCTTTTGTTTTTGTCGCTCAGCCCGAATATCACGATCGTCTTGCTGATACATGCCGTGAAAACGGATCAACTGAAAGTTGTCATCCGTAAAACCGCCAGTGATCGGGTTGGTAAGATCCTCACTGATGGTGCCACGTAAAAAGTTACTGTCATCTTTTAAACGCTCGTTATCGGAGAGGGGCCCCAGTGTGTCGCCCGCAAATTTTTGCTCACTCATTAGTACACATCCCTTTGATAGCGCTTATCTTTGCGCAATTCATTAATAAAGGTCTCAGCGTCTTCTCGGCTCAACTGACCTTGGTGCTGGGCAATGTGAATCAGGGCATCATGCACATCTTTTGCCATGCGATTCGCATCCCCACAGACATACACATACGCGCCGTTTGACAGCCACTGCCATACCTCACTGGCGCGCTCGAGTAATCGGTGCTGCACATACACTTTTTCTGCTTGGTCACGGCTAAATGCCACATCCATGCGAGTCAGCAGACCGGATTTCAGGTACTGCTGCCATTCAACTTGATAGAGGAAATCATCGGTGAAAGTGCGATCGCCAAAGAATAGCCAATTATCGCCGCTGGCTTCTCGCTGCTCTCGCTCTTGCAAGAAAGCTCGGAATGGCGCAATGCCCGTGCCAGGGCCAATCATGATGATGGGCGTATCGTCATTGTCGGGAAGTTTGAAGTTATCGTTGTGCTCAACAAACACTTTGACTGAGCCAATCGCTTCAGCCCGTTGGGTTAAAAAGCCCGAGGCACCACCTTGACGCAACGCACCTTGCTCCTGTTCATAGGCCACCAAGCCGACAGTCAGGTGAACTTCGTCTTCCACTTCCGCTTGGCTTGACGCGATGGAATACATCCGTGGCGTCAGACGACGTAACACCGACTGCAGTTGCTCGGCATTTAGCTGCACGTCAGCAAGGCTAAGTACATCAATCACTTGGGTTTGATTGGCATAATCACGCAGCGACGCTTTGTCTTCGGTGAGCGCGGTCAATGCCTCATTTTCAGTCAACGCCGCGAGCGCTACGATTTGTTGCGGGTTCGAGACGGTAATTTCATAGTGCTCAATCAAGGCCTCACGAATTGAGATAGCACGCCCGTCAATCTCAATGGTCTCGTCACCGTTCAAGTCGACACGCGCCAAAATCGCATCCGCCAACTCTGGATCGTTTTGATACCACACACCGAATGCATCGCCGGGCTGATACTGGATCCCTGAATCCCCTAGATCGAATTCAAGGTGATAAACGGCTTTATCTGAGCCTCGACCAGTAATTCGCTGGCAGGTGAGTAGTTCAGCCTCATATGGCGATTGTTTGGTATATGCGCTGGTTGCCGCTGCTGTTTGACGAATCGGCACCACTTGCGCATCGCCACTTGCCAGAAAGTGCTGCTTCACTTCCGCTAGGGTTTGCTCTCGCCACGCGCTCGCGGTGGCTTCATAATCCACATCACAATCAAGGCGCGCCACCATCGGCTTAGCACCCAGCTTTTGCAAAAAGGTGTCAAAGTCTTTTCCGGTTTGGCAGAAGTACTCATAACTCGAGTCGCCCAGACTCAACACGGCATAATGAAGATGGTCGAGCTTGGGCGCCTTTTTCGATTGCAAAAACTCATGCAGGGCAATGGCGTTATCAGGCGGCTCGCCCTCGCCATTGGTTGATGCCACGATCACCACATGGCTCTCTTTGCTAAGCTGCTTGCCTTTATAGTTATCTGCAGCCACCAGCTTTACAGGGATCCCTGCCGCTTGTGCATCATTATGAAGCGCTTCTGCCACGCCCTTGGCATTGCCAGTTTGCGAGGCGTAAATAATGGTTAAGGTATGATTCGGGCTGGCTTGGGCGTCAGCACTGGGAGACGCAGCCGTGGTGGTTGGTGATTGGCTCAGTCCCCAAAAATAGCCACTGATCCAGGCCAGCTGCTGAGGTGACAATTCAGCCACCGCTTGCTGCAACTGGCCGATCTGCTGATCGTTCAGCGGGCTAGTCAGCCCAGAGAGTTCCTTAAGTAACATGGTGACGACATTCCTTGCTTACATTGCGTGAATGCTAGCGTAACCGCACCAATTAATAACAAGAAAGAATAGATACGAATGTTTTATAACTTTTAGTAAGAAGAGGGGCGCGCGAAGGCGGGTGTTGATGCGCTTCAACACCGAGGTGTGACGGGTCAATCCGCGATGCGAACTTGGTCAAACCCGATTTGTAATGCGTTTAGCGTGGCTTGGTCAATATCGGCGAAGCACTGCTCAATGCCTTCCGCATCGGTCAACGCCATAATACCGCCGCCCGTGTGGCGACATTCCACGACCCATCCTTCACTGTCTAATGAAGGCTCCACCATCACCTCAACCAGCAGCTTTTGGTGGTATAAGGCACGTAATTGCTCGGCTGTCATCATTATTCTGCCTACCTACTTGCTCACTTACTGAGCTTAGTATCAGATAAGCAGGCTCGCCAGATCCGGCCAGACAACCTTGGGGGTGTAACCAGTGCGGCGTAATGCCGCACTGGTCGATTCGATCAGAAAAAACCCAGTGGATTGATGTCGTAACTGACCAGCAAGTTCTTGGTTTGCTGATAGTGGCCAAGCATCATTTTATGGGTCTCTCGTCCGATACCGGACTTTTTGTAGCCTCCAAACGCGGCATGCGCCGGATAAAGGTGATAGCAATTGGTCCAGACACGACCCGCTTGGATCGCTCTCCCCATCCGATACGCACGGTTCATATCGCGGGTCCACAGCCCTGCGCCCAACCCGTATTCGGTGTGGTTGGCAATCGCTAAAGCTTCCGCCTCATCTTTAAAGGTGGTCACCCCAATCACGGGGCCAAAAATCTCCTCTTGGAACACCCGCATATTGTTGTGCCCTTTTAATAGTGTCGGCTGCACGTAATAGCCGCCGCCCAAGTCTTGATGACTACCACCAATTAATACCTGCGCACCCTCTTCTTGACCCACTTTCAAGTAGCTCATGATCTTATCAAACTGTTCATCAGACGCTTGCGCCCCCACTTGGGTCTCGGTGTCGAGCGGGTTGCCTTGTTTGATCTTGCCTGCACGCTCAATCACGCGGGCAATAAAATCGTCGTAGATACTTTCTTGGATCAGTGCGCGTGACGGACAGGTACAGACTTCGCCTTGGTTGAAAAAGCCCAGCAGCAAGCCTTCTACCGCCTTATCGATATAGGCATCCTCTTGCTGCATCACGTCTTCAAAATAAATGTTGGGCGATTTGCCCCCCAGCTCTACGGTGGAAGGAATGAGGTTTTCTGCTGCGCAGCGCAGAATATGATGCCCCACAGGGGTGGAACCAGTGAATGCCAGTTTGGCAATCCGTGGCGATGTGGCAAGCGCTTGTCCAGCTTCGGCGCCATAACCATTGACGACGTTCACCACACCCGCAGGCAGAAGATCGCCAATTAACTCCATCAATAGCAAAATGGTGGTCGGGGTTTGCTCAGCCGGTTTTAGCACCACGCAGTTCCCTGCCGCCAGTGCGGGGGCAAGCTTCCACGATGCCATCAGCAACGGAAAGTTCCACGGTATGATTTGTCCTACCACGCCTAATGGCTCATAAATGTGGTACGCCACCGTGCCTGCATCCAACTCTGCCGCGGTGCCCTCTTGGGCACGAATACAACCGGCAAAGTAGCGGAAATGGTCGGCGCAAAGGGGAATATCGGCGGCCAAGGTTTCGCGCACGGCTTTGCCGTTCTCCCACGTTTCTGCCACCGCCAGCATTTCCAGATTCGCTTCAATACGATCAGCAATTTTTAACAAGATATTGGCGCGATCGGTTACCGAGGTTTGCCCCCACGCTGTTTTTGCTTGGTGGGCAGCGTCCAGCGCAAGGTCGATGTCTTCTGCGCTTGAACGCGGCACTTCAGCCACGGTTTCACCGGTACACGGCGATGTGTTGGCAAAATACTGCCCCTTCACGGGTGGCACCCATTCACCACCAATATAGTTCTCGTAACGCGGTTTAAACTGGACTATGGCGCCTTCGGTGCCGGGCTTTGCGTAAATCATAGCGATTCCTTATTCCATGTCAGAGTGGATGGCGGAGCAATCACTGCTATCTCCTTGCCGTGTCACAGAGGCAGCATGCCAACGTTTTTTAGTACTGGGTATTGGCGGAAAGTCGAAGTGAGAGCCATCCCACAATCGCTATTAGCCTGATTTTAACTATAAAAAAACCGCGCCTAAGCGCGGTTTCAATGTTGGGGTAACGCAACCATCGACTAAAAGTCGAGTTCTGCACCGACAAAGAAGCCCGTCAGATCCAGTTTGCCGTCATTGTTATCAAAGTAATCAAAGTCATGCTCGATCATTCGATAGCCACCACGTACGTTAAGATCGGCGGCTACTAAACCCAACTGATACTGAACACCGGCTTCGGCATCCAAGGTGCTGGTGCCATCAAACTCACCTTTGCTCACGGTCGCAAATACGAATAGTGGTGTGCCCACTAACCCGAGACGCGCATCGGCATACACATTAGGTTGCCACTCATCAAAGCTTTGGCCACCAAATTTGCCCGATTGGAAACGCTGCATATTGATGCCCGCGTCAACCGAGATAAGATCGTTGTCTAGCAGCTCGTAATACGCCACAAAGTCAATTTGATCAAAACTGACGTCAGGGTTATCCACGCTAACTGAGGTCTGGCGGATCTTCGCATTGGGGATCAGTGGTAAAGGATGTTCAATCGCGGCGTAATACGATCCTGAGGTGCTCGCATCATCGGCTTCAACATTGTTGACATCCGCATCCATGAACCAGGCATCCGCCCCTACTTTACCGCCCGCAAGGGTCGCAGCCTGAGAAGGCATGGCCATCAACGCGGTTAGCGCTGCGGCGGCAAGCGTCATTGAAGTCGTTTTCATGAAACTCTCCACATTGTCGATAAAAAAGTGTCGTCACGCGGAGGCGGCAAAGCCATGCCTTGTCGCCGGTAGATATGAATGATAGCAAGCTTTATGCCCGGATGGCGCTATTCGCATGTTTACCTGCTGGTTTCTCGTGCAGCAGGCCACATTTTTTTACCAAAAAGGCTTAGCGACGACGGTAACGCGCCCAACGACGTTCACGAACAATCACTTCTGGCTCGCCTTTGCGTTGGCGACGGTTGCGCTTGAGCAACCAGACAATCGCGGCGATCACCAACAACCAAGGCAATAGTTTAAGCAAGGTGCCAATCATGCCCGCGACCATCATGACCGCGAAGCCAGCCAACATAGCCAGCACCATTCCCATGATGCTCACACCCGTCATAAATAACACAGCCGCAAAGCCAATGAGGAATAGAATTTCGATCATTACGATCTCCTTGTCTTGATAGCGAGACAGACTTTGCAGGTTTCAGGCCAGTTTGTCACTTGGTTTTTTATCCATTTATTCAATGAGTTGCTCAGCATGCTCCGTGCTTTACCACGCATTTCGTCAAATTTATCACTAATAAGTAGTTATTTTGACCACGTTTACGCGTCCAACCAATCGTCAGGAATATGACTCATGGCGGTGGTCAGCACCTCAATTCCGGCTCCCGGTTTATGCGCATTCTCGCTGATATAACGGCGCCACTGGCGCGCGCCCGGCATGTTTTGGAATAACCCTAACATGTGACGGCTAATGTGATTAAGCTGCGCACCTTGGCGTAATTGTTGCTCGATATAGGGGAACATGCCTTCAACCACTTGGCGGCGACTCACACGTGCCTGCGCGCTGCCAAACAAACGCTGATCGACATCCGCCAATAAGAAAGGATTTTGATACGCCTCACGACCGACCATCACTCCGTCCAGATGCGCAAGGTGCTGCTCGGCTTCTTCAAGGGTTTTCACGCCACCATTAATAGCCATGACCAGATGTGGAAAGTCTTTTTTAAGCTGATACACACGCGGGTAATCCAGCGGTGGAATTTCACGATTTTCTTTGGGGCTCAGGCCTTTTAACCACGCTTTACGTGCATGAATCGTGAACATATCACAGCCGCCTTTTTCACTGACGATGCCCACAAAGTCGGTCAAAAATTCGTAGCTATCTTGCTCATCTATACCAATGCGAGTTTTCACCGTGATGGGCACATCAGTCACTTCACGCATCGCAGCCACACACTGCGCCACCAGCTCAGGCTCAGCCATTAAGCATGCCCCAAACCGCCCGTTTTGCACCCGATCCGACGGGCAACCAACGTTGAGGTTAATTTCATCATAGCCACGCTCGGCCGCCAGCTTGGCGCACGTTGCCAGATCCGCCGGATCCGATCCCCCCAGCTGCAACGCCACCGGATGCTCCTGCTCGTTGTAAGCAAGATAGTCCGCTTTACCATGAATGATCGCACCCGTGGTCACCATCTCGGTAAACAACAAAGTGTGCTCTGATAGTAAGCGATGAAAATAACGGCAGTGACGATCGGTCCAATCTAGCATTGGAGCGACGGAGAAACGAGAAGATGGATACATAATGTGAAAACCCTTTAGTATTAAGCATTTAACGCAAATACCGCTAAGGGGCTTTGCAAAATATTTTGTCCGCTTTTGGCTTATTTTAGCTTCAGGGGACAGATAGGGGATGGAATGAGGGACATGCTATGTCCCCCAAAATGCCATCAAAGGGGGCGAATTATAGCCATCTAGGGAGATGGCTTCAATGCGCCCTACAAAACATCACCAGCACAGCACCTCTCGACAAATTACTAAACCTCAGAGGTAACTATGGCGACCGTTATTATAGAAAAAGTAGCGCGTAAGACTGGCATCAAATACAAGGCAAGAGTTAGAGCGTCCCGTCATAACAGGCGTGTCTTTGAAAAGTCGAAAACTTTCGACGAAGAGAAACAGGCATCGGCTTGGGCAAAAGAAATAGTCAAAGGGCTGAACGAAAATGGTATACCGTCAATTGATGCACCACAGCAAAGCATTCTCATCGGTGACCTAATCACGCTCTACCTAAACGACAAGATAACTTCAAAAGACCTAGGCCGTTCAAAAGCGGCTGTTCTGAGGCGGTTGCGTAGTTATGACATAGCCTTGGTACAAGCTGATCAATTGACTGCTACCCATTTAGTCAGACATTGCCGAGACAGGCTTAATGAACCTAGTTCCCCTTTGCCACAAACGGTTTATCAAGATGTGACCTACCTACGCAGCGTAATCAACGTTGCTGGGCCTATGTTTGGCTACAAGGCCAATATCCACGCGCATAATGAGGCAATCCCTACCCTTGTGCGGTATGGATTAATTGGGCGCAGCAACCAAAGAAATCGTCGTCCAACTAAAGAGGAACTTGCCCTTGCTGAAGAGGGACTGCGTATTCGGCAAAGCCATCGAGCTTCGCATATACCTTTAGTCGATATCTTCCACATCTCGATTCTAACCTGCATGAGGCTTGGAGAGATCACACGTGCCACTTGGGACGACTTGAATCTTAAAGACGGTACACTGATTATTCGGGACCGCAAAGATCCTAGAAGGAAGAAAGGTAATCACTGCACGATTCCGCTATTTCCTGAAGCTATCGAGATTATCAAACGACAGGCTCAAACCGGAGAGTATATTTTTCCGTACAAAGCCAGCTCCATCGGTGCAGCGTGGCAACGCATGTGTAAAGAGCAAAACATCAAGGATTTGCACTATCACGACCTCCGTGCAGAAGGGGCATGCCAACTGTTTGAGCGGGGATTGAACATAGTCGAAATATCAAAAATCACAGGACATCGAGATATAAACGTTTTAAACAACATCTATTTGCGTGTGGGTGTCGAAAGCCTACACAAAAAGAACTAGGTTACCGCTTCGAAATTTGGCCTGTAAACACAGGTCAAATGTGACCAAGATCACGATTAACGAAGAGAAGTAATTAATATTCAGAAGATTAGCTTCCGAGGCTAAGTACGTGAATCACTTCAATTCTATGTATTTCTCACCATTTCTCTATCGCCCTAAGTGCGTGAATTAGTTGAATGCCGCTGAAAAAACAGTCTATTTTACTTTTCAAAATCAGAGCCTTAGCATCGATCGTAGTTTGAAAACGCCTTATTACGAGAAAGATATGACCTCTGTTTTTATCGAAAAAGTAAATTCTAAATTCAAAGTCCGAGCCAGAGCCTTAGCGGGTGACCCAGTAACAGGTCAAAGGTCACGCACATTCAAGACCGAAGTAAAAGCAAAAGCGTTCAAGAAAAAACTCGCAGATCAATTTGCGAAAGGGGATTTTAGTTTCTTCTCCCAAACGCAAAAGCATCTATCTATGTCCGATGTTATCAATGCGTGCATCAGTAGCCCTCTTTTCATTGATTTGAAAGCTGAGAGTGCCTCGCTGCTAAAACGAATTGCCCTTACTGATATTGGCATTGCACCTGCAAATCAATTAGAAGCCTATCACTGGTTCAATTTAGCGAAAGATATGCACGTAACATGGGGAAACAAACCTCAAACCGTTGCACATAACCTGTCAGTGCTGCGCTCAATCTTGCAAAACTGCAAAACGATGCTGCGACTAGAAATTGAACTCGGTGGCTATGCCGATGCTATGGCGACTGCAAGACGTAAAGGCTATATCTGTCGCAGTGAGGAGCGAACTCGCCGACCGACAGAAGGTGAGTTAAATGCAATTGCAAAAGAACTTCAAAAGCAGAGCCTCAACTATCGCCAAAAAATACCAATGCTAGATCTTTTTGAATTTGCCCAAGAAACAGCAGCAAGACGGGGAGAAATCTGTAGTAACAAAATCTGTTGGGGGGATTGGAATGCTGAGAATCGCACCCTCACTATTCGTAATCGAAAAACACCAAACAAGGGTCAAAAGATAACTTCAACTTTTGAGCTGTCACCTAAAGCTATAGAAATCATTACGCGACAGCCCAGAGGTAAAGATAGTGATCCAATTTTCCCCTATAACGCTGCATCTGTAACTACCTCTTGGAGGCGAACAATGAAAAAGCTTGGAATTGAAAACCTAGAATTTCGCGACCTGCGAGCAGAAGCTTTGTGTCGACTGTACGACAAGGGGTGGGATCTATCTGCGATATCAAAAGTATCGGGACACAGAGATCTAAACATTCTCAACAACATCTATCTTCGCTTCTATCCTTCTCACACCAGTCGGCAGGTAGCTTAACCTTCGTATACGCCCTCAGCTTCAATCAGAACTGTTGATGAGGGCTAACTCTTACCAAAAGCATAGGTGTTCATTACACCTACTTCCCCCTCAAAAACATAGCATTACTAAACGATGATGGGTAACCGAAATTCCACAACTACTTAGTCATAGAAATAAGTTTTAAAGTAAATAGGTGATAGTTAAAAATCTCAGCAGAAAAGTACCTTTTCGCTGGTATGTAATTTAGG